>QHPY01000101.1 GCA_003219215.1 Verrucomicrobiota bacterium
TCCCAGTCCAGTGAGTGAAAGGTTTGGAAAGAATGAGGCTTTTGCCACGCCGATTTGTGCGTTCGCTGCAACCATCATCTCTTCCGCTTGGCGGACGTCCGGCCGACGCTCCAGTAATTCGGAAGGCAGGCCGGCCGGAACGTTCTGGGGAACGGGCTGTTCGGTAAGCGCACGTCCGCGGGGAATGGATTGGGGATTTTCGCCGAGCAGAACACTGAGCACGTTCTCCTGTTGCTGGATTTGCCGCTCTAGGTCTGGGATCGTTTCGGACGCGGTGTAGACGAGCTGCTCTGCTTGGCTCACGTCCAGTCCGGAGTTCGAGCCGTGGCTTTCAAGGAACTGCGTTAGCTTGAGGGACTCTTGCCGCGAGGCCAGTGTGCGCTTCGAGATCTCGAGTTCACTGTCGAGCGCCCTTAGCTGGAAATAAGCCGTTGCTAAATTGGCGACCAGAGAAGAAATCACCGCTCGCTGCCCCCACTCGGTTGCGAGTAATTGGGCTCGAGCCGCCTCGGTCTGTCTGCGATACTTCCCCCAGAAGTCTAGATTCCAGATCACCGATAGATTCAGGTCGCCCGCGTTGACCTGGTAAGCGGGAAATACTTTTGTCACCTTGGCGTTTTGTTGGCTGTAAATGTCGGCGCCGACGCTCGCGGACGGAAATTGGTTGGAGCGTGTGATCCCGACTTGCGCCTGAGCTTCGAGCACTCGAGCGGCGGCGATGCGCACATCATAATTTTGCGCAATGGCGGTGTGAATCAGCTGCGTGAGCACCGGATCCTGATAAAGCTGCCACCATTGCTCGTTGCCAAGCGACGAGGCTTGGGTGGCTAGTTGCGGTTCCGGCGTACGGTATTCTTGAGGAACATTCACCGCAGGCCGTTTGTACTTCGGGCCCATCATGCAGCCGGCTTCTAGAACCAGCACGGCTAGGATTCCTAAGAGTGCAGTGTTCTTCATAATTCAATCCCCCAGACTGGGCGCCTCGGCGGGAGCGAGTGGCAATGCTTTCCGTTTCTCAGCGCCTGAGAATTTCTCAACGACGTAGAAGATCGCCGGAACAAAGAACCTGCCGATAAACGTCTCCGCCAGCATGCCTCCGATCACGGTCGTTCCGATAATCTGTCGCGCGACTGAGCCTGCGCCGGACGCTATCCATAGCGGCACGCACCCGACAATAAAGGCGAGCGCCGTCATCATCAGCGGCCTGAACCGAAGCCTCGCCGCCGAAAGTGCTGCATCGACGAGGGACATACCGCGTTCGTAGTCCTCTTTCGCGAACGCGACGATAAGAATGGAATTCTTAGCGCCCAGGCCGATGAGCATTACCAGGCCAATCTGGGTGTAAACATCGTTCTCCATCTGGACCATGTACGGCGGCATGTAAAGGCCGATTACAAAGCGACGCAGCCACAGGGCTGCGAGGGCGCCGAATACGGCGACAGGAGTGCTCAGCAGGACGCTGAAGGGCAACGTCCAGCTTTCGTAGAGCGCCGCAAGAATCAAAAAAACGAAGAGAAGTGAAAGTGCGAAAATGGCCCAGGCTGGCACACCCTGCCGCGCTTTTTGCTCCTGATAAGACATACCCATGTAGTCGAAGCCCATTTCGTGGGGCATGGTTTGATGGAAAACATCTTCGAGGGCCGCGGTCGCCTGTTGAGAGCTATAACCGGGGGCAGCGCTGCCGAAGATCTGTGCGGCGCGATACTCGTTGTAGCGTAGGGTGAATTCCGGGCCGTAATCGGTCTCGAAGTTCGCGAGCGAGGAAAGGGGCACGTTCTGGCCCTGGTTGTTGCGCACATAGAACTGCGACAGGTTTTGCGTATTCGCTCGGTAAGGCGCCTCGGCCTCGATATAGACCTGCCAGGTGCGGCCGAAATCATTGAAGTAATTGACGAAAAGGCCACCCATATATGCCTGAATGGTTTGATAGACATCGCTGATGGCGACACCCTGCTTGAGTACTTTGTCCTCGTCCACATTGATGTACTGCTCGGGCACGCTCGGAATAAAGGTTGAACTGATCATGCCGATTTCAGGGCGCTTGCGAGCGGCTACCAGGAATTTGTTCAAGTTATCGGAAAGAAACTTCACATCCTTTCCGGCGCGGTCTTCCAGGACGAACTGAAATCCACCGGAGGTGCCAACGCCGGGTACCGCAGGCGGCGAGAAGCCGAAAACAGTCCCCTGCGGCAATCGGCTGAGTTCCTGATTCAGTCGAGTTTTTATTTCCTGATACTGTTCCGCTCTGCTCTTGCGATCGCCCCAGGGTTTCAACGTAACGAAGAAGAAACCGTTGTAGCTGGTGTGGGCGAAGCTGAGCAGATTGAAGCCGATAACCGATGTCGTGTATTGAACTCCCGGAATGTTTGCGAGAACGTTCTCTACCTGTTTCCCAGCCTCGCTGGTGCGTTCCATCGACGCCGCGATAGGAAGTTGCATGCTGACGTAGAGGTAGCCCTGATCTTCATCCGGCATAAAGCTGGAGGGCAGGCGGTTGCCAAAGAAAAACGCGCCCAGACCGAAGAGAACGAGCAGCACCATCACGAGCCCGCCCTTGCGAATTACCGCGTGGGACCACCGCACAAAACCATCGGTACTGCGTTGCCAATAGCGGTTGAATGCGTCAAAGAATTTCCCGAGAGGTCCGCGGCGCCTGTGGCTGCTTTCCTCTGATTGTGGTCGCAGCAACAGGCCAGCGAGTGCTGGGCTGAGCGTGAGCGCGTTGAAGGCGGAGAGGATTACAGAAATGGCGATGGTCAGGGCGAATTGCTGATAAAGCCTCCCGGTGATGCCTGGGATGAACGCCGTA
Organism: Verrucomicrobiota bacterium; assembly: GCA_003219215.1. Lineage (GTDB taxonomy): Bacteria > Verrucomicrobiota > Verrucomicrobiia > Chthoniobacterales > UBA10450 > AV40. Next base: position 2,810 of record QHPY01000101.1, read on the forward strand.
GGCACGAACACCGAAGCCAGCACCAGGGCAATCCCCACAACGGGCCCGGAGAGCTCCTCCATCGCTTTGAGAGCCGCGTCCTTCGGAGCCATTCCCTCTTCGATATGGTGTTGCACGCCTTCAACCACCACAATTGCATCGTCAACCACCAGACCGATTGCCAGGACAAGGCCCAACATCGAAAGTGTGTTGATTGAGAAGCCGAATAGCGGGAACAGGGCAAACGTGCCAACGAGCGAAACGGGGACTGCCAGCATAGGAATCAGGGTGGCGCGCCAGTCTTGCAAGAAGAGGTACACCACAAGGATGACCAGTAAAATCGCAATCACCAACGTTTCGACCACTTCCCTCATGCCTTCGCTGACCGGCAAGGTTTGGTCGAGCGATATCGCATAATCGACATCTTCTGGAAGGCGGTCCTTCATACCGGCCATCAGCTTGCGGACACCCTCCGCAGTTTGAAGCGCGTTAGATCCGGGCAGCTGGTAGATGGCAATGATGGCGGTGGGCTTCCCATTTAGACGGCTGATCGTGCTGTAGTCCTGCTGGCCCAGCTCCACCCGCGCCACATCTTTCACGCGCACGGTTCCGCCATTCGGGGATTCGCGAACAACAATGTTGCCGAATTGTTCCGGAGATCTCAGGCGCCCCTTCGCCAGCAATGCGTAGGTGAACTGCTGGTTCTTCTGGGCTGGCTCGCCACCTATCTGGCCAGCTGGATTTACTTTGTTCTGGGCCTGGATGGCGTTCGTAATATCCGTGACAGTAATGCCCAGTTTCGCCAGCTGATCGGGCTTTATCCAGAGCCGCATGGCATACTGGCCAGCTCCGAAGACCTCCGACCGGCCGACTCCATAGGAGCGGCCGATGGGGTCGTTGAGGTTGATGTACGCATAGTTAGAGAGAAACGCAGCGTCGCGGGTGCCGTGGGGCGAGTATAGGCCGACCAGCATGAAAGGAGCGGTGGCCGACTTTCGCAAGCTAATCCCATAGCTCGTTACCTCGGGCGGAAGTTGACCGTTTGCCAGTTGCTGCCGCGATTGGGTAAGCACGAGATCCGTGTTTGGATCAGTTTTGAGATCAAAATCGACGATCAGAGACGTTTGCGAACCATTAGTGGTGTTCACGGAATACATGTATTCCATGTTGTCCACACCGGTAATTTGCTGTTCGATTGGCGTAGCGACGGACTGCTCGAGAGTCTTTGCGTCGGCACCGGGGTAGTTAGCTTGCAACCAGATTTCCGGCGGCGCAATATTCGGAAACTGTGCGATTGGTAAAAGCGCAATCGTGATCGCGCCAACGATGACGGTAAGAATCGCGATCACAATCGCGACGATGGGGCGTCGGATGAAAAAACTCGCCATAATTAGCGCTCCTCGGTTTCTTTGTACGGCGTGGGATTCACCAGTTCGCCTTCTTTTGCCTTCTCCGCGCCAACCGCCACGACGCGTTCTCCCGGCTTCAGGCCCGTCGTGATCACCCAGAGCGTGCCCACTCTCGGCCCGACCTCTACGGTACGGAGCTGCGCACGTTTATCGGCGCCGACCACAGTGACCTGATACGTTCCTTGCTGCTGATTCACGGCCGCCTGCGGCACCAGCAGTGCTCCCGTGATGTTTCCGGTGGGCGTCCGAATGCGTGCATATTGGCCCGGTCGCAACAGATTCTTTGAGTTGGGGAACTCGCCCACGATCTGGATGGTTCCGGTCTGCGTGTTTACCTGGCGGTCCGCGAAGATGATTCTGCCCGGATGCGCGTAGGCACTCCCGTCGGCCAAAGTTAACTGCAACGGGATTTGTGAGGCGTGCGTCAGAAAGTCCACGCTCCCCGGACCGCCGCCGTCCGCCATACGCAGGTATTCCTGTTCGCTGATAGGGAAATAAACCTTGATCGGACTTACCTGCGAAACCGCGGTGAGGACCGTCGACGGCCCCACCAGGTTGCCCACCTGCACAGTGTTGATGCCGGCGATTCCGTCGATTAACGACACGACTCTCGTGTAGCCCAAATTCAGCTCGGCCTGTTCGACCGCCGCTTGGCCGGCCTCAACTCCTGCCTTCGCCCCACGGAGCGACTGCGTGTCCGTATCCAACTGACTTTGGGGAATGGCATGAGCCTCCGCTTCGGGAATATCACGCTTCACGTTCGTTTCGGCGTTCGCCATCTGCGCCTCAGCCTGCGCCAGCTGTCCTTTGGCTTGATCAAGCACGGCTTGAAAGGGACGGGGATCGATCTCAAAGAGGAGCTGACCCTTTTTGACGAATGCGCCTTCGTGATAATCCTGGCGAATCAGGTAACCGCTCACCTGAGGCTGAATCTGCGCATTGACGTAGCCTTCGAGCGTTCCCACCCACTCCCCTTGAACCGGCACATCCTTTTGAATGACCGGCGCGACTTCGACCATCGGTGGTGGAGGCGGGGCTGCAGCCCGCACGTTACCGTTGCTGCAGCCAAGGGCATGGAGCAGGAGAACCGTACTAACTAAGGCTGTAGATATTTGCTTCATCATCTCTTTCCCCTCAATCGTGGTTACTTAACTTCCGTTTCAATCGCGTCACTGGCGCGCCTGATTCGGGACGCTGCTCGGTTGGGGGGAAATGTGGCCCGAGAGCCGCCTCGTCGATTTCAGGCGCGTCAGTCACGCGATTGCACTCTTCTCCCAAGGCAAATCGCATGCCAAAACCGACACGAAGCTAAGTAACGGCAATTGAAGGAAGTTTTCAGGCAGTGCGGCGCAGGAGCTGTCGAAGAGGTCGAAAGTGTCGAGAAGGCCGGTGCGCGACAACCGAACTTGTCCACAAGAAATGGCGCCGGAAACCTAATGCCAGGAGAAGTGCAGAAGGGACGAATCGCGCCTAATGGCAGTTTTGGCAAATGTATTGCGTCAGTTCGAGGTGAGCGAACGAACTGCCGGAGAGAGGGCCATCAGGCTCGACTCCGCTGCGCGACTAAATCATCTAGTCGAAGGAATAGTGAATGGAATCTAAAGAGTACGATTTTACGCGGATCCAGGAAAGGCTGACATGGATTACATCACGACTGAGTGATCATCCGACGATTGCCGGACGCTTGCCTTGAGCCTTCTTTCTGCGCCGATGATCCACGATTCTGTGAGCCGTCGCCTCTTGTTCTCGCACGTTCACCTTATAATCTTTAGCTTCCCAGCGATCTTCGTCGAGCCACAGGAAAGTGAATTGAATGGGATTCTTCTGCTCTTTAGGCAGCGGAATATCTACGAACTCAATGCCAATCGCTGTTCCGTGTGACCTTGTGTCTGTCGAGTGTTGCCAGTCGTCGCCGGTCCAATGCAATAGAAACGGAGAGTTAGCTTGGATTCGCAGAAGCGCACCCGCCGGTACCGTTTGCACTTGATGATTCGGTTTCCAGACTTCAATGGTCTTGCGTTGGCCGGTTCCTGTAACGTAGCGCTCGTATACTGGCTCGACCAAATCGAAGACTCTATGGTCGGCAGCAGAGCGATGCAGCTTGACGTATTCCGAATGTGCCCAGAGGAGGGGCATCGCTGCATCGGTGGTTCCACCGAAGCGAAGATATGGAGGTACGTCTGGACCATCCCAGATCTGTTCGGGCATCAATCCAATTCCTTGTGAGAAATTTTCAAGAGCCTTCAAATAGGGCAAGGGGTTGCGTCCAGCTGCAACTTCGTAATGGCCGCGCTCGCCTGTCAGCAAAGGCCAGGGGCGGCCCCTGCCCCAACTGCTGTACGACGAACCGTCTTCGCGCTGGCCATATCCATCGTGGTTATACCGACGCCAGGCAGGACCGTGGGGTGTTTGAACTTTCAGCACGGCATCAACGACACGGAGCGAGTCCTTAATAATAGGATCGTCTGCACCGCGAACGCCGTAACGTACTAATTCCAGAAAGCCAGCATCAACGATCTCTTTTGCCGGGAATTCATCGCGAGCGCCAGGAGGCTGGTTGGCAAGTACCAGAGTGCCGCAATTCGGGTCCTCATCGGCGCAATCGACAGAGCTGGCGGGATTGACACGGATGTAGTGACGCCTGATTCCCGGCACGAGGGTTCCTTCGGTCGTCACAGTCCAGGGCTCTATGTGCGATTCGAGAAAATCAGCATAATCGCGAATGAACTCGGCAGTAGCGTGCTCGCCACGGTCATCAAAGAACTCCGCTCCGCAAATTAGCGCCGCAATGTGTACGGCGAGAGTGGATGGGGAATACCCTCTGGCCTCCTCCCAGCGATCCTGCGCTGTGATCGGCCCTTCGCGGATGAGAAAGCCACAGGCGCGACGAACCATCTCAAAAGGAAGGAAATTTCCCAAAGCTTTGTTCTTCCAGAGTCTCCATGTCAGTAGAACTGGAAACGCAACCTCGTCGAGCTGAATGCCCGCCCAGTATGGTCGGCCGTCCAGCCAGAAGTTTTGATAAAAGCCGCCGTCTTCCCGCTGTGAGACCGCAAGATAAATCAGAGAGCGAAGGGGTGTGCTTGTGTCTCCGGCCGCCAATAAGCCAGTGACCGACTTCACCAGGTCCCGGGTCCAAACCAAGTGATAGCCGCCCAGTTCGTCATCGCTCTTTTGGTCGCCCCAGGGAATACTGAGCGATGCGATCATTGCGCCCGAGTAGGTCTTGTCTTCGTGCGCCAGCAGAAGGTTGACGCTGCGTTCATACAGCTTGACGTTGTTGGACGTCGACGCAAGCGAAAACCGTTTCGAGGTTTGCTCCCATTGGTGAATAAACGCTTCACGTGTTCGTTCGAATGGAACGTTTAACGACTGACCTAGAGTACTCAGCGCATCGTGCAGAGTTGTACCGAAAGCGACGCCAACCGTAAACTCCGTACCGTTAGAGAGATCCAGCCCGCCAGTCAGGGCGATGTTGCCGTCTAGCGCTTCTTGATACTGCCAATCGAGGCGATAGTTGTCAGCCAAGTCGGTCCAGCCATCATTCACTCCGACGTATCCACAAGACGCTTCGGTGAACGGAACCGTCGCGCCAATTGCAAGCCACGTATTTCCCTTATGCGCGAGCAGAACTTTGTAATCCCCAATTTGTAGAATTCCCCCATTGTTGTGCCATCCACCAATTTCGAGGTGCGGCGCACAAAGGACATACATCTTTAGTCTGGACAGCAACTCAGGCGGTGCTTCAACACGGGTGTGAATGAGTAGGCAATTCTGGTACGGATCGCCAAGGATCGTCTTCAGAATCGTATAGCGGCTCTCGTTTTCGCGGTTTGTTACTTCAAATCCCAATGCCGCTTCAGTGATGCAGTCGATTTCCGAGGTAAAGTTCCTGCGCTCATCGTGGAAAAATGTTTCGCCATCGGTGAAAAGGAATTGCAGGTCGCGTATTTGCGGAGTGTCGATTGTGGGGTAGTAGACCTCGGTCACACAACCAGCATCGAGCGTGTACCAGACCCGACTGGAGGTCGAATATGCGGTGCCGACCGCGAGCTTGGCACCGTGTGTCCAACGTGGCTCAATGCCCGGGCCGCCCGGCGCGCGATGTGTCACTTTGCTTGTCATCCCGATCTCCTTTGGGCGACTCCACCAAAGTTTGGGTTCTTTCGCATCCGCACAACCGACCCGCCCTCTTCGAAGGAGACTTCGTCCATTAGCGTCTTCATGAGGTAAATTCCACGCCCATGTGTAAACAGCCGGTTTTCGAGGAGGGTGGGATCCCCTACAGAACTGCTGTCAAATCCAGGACCTTCGTCCCGAACCGTAATTGAGACTTCTCCGTCCATGTAGCAACGGCACGTGACGTAAACGCTCTTGAACGAGTTACTACCATTGCCGTGGATCACGGCATTCGCTAGGGCCTCAAGCAAGGCCATCTCGATGTCGGTCTCGCTTCCATCCGCCTTCCGAAAGTACAGAACGAACCGCATTAACTGCTCTACAAATGGAGAGACGGCCGCGACCTTACTAGGAAGCGACTGTCGCAACTCTACGTAGGGAACAGAGTGACCGTTGCGTGGCAGAGGCGAGAGAGATTGAGTGTGAGCCATTGCTGCAATCTCCATTTGGAATTTCCGTGCCATTTCTCATAGAGAGGCAAGGCTCATGCCAAATGTCGCTCTGAATTAAGTGATTGAGTTCTAGAGAGACCTACCGAAGCTCGTGGGTCATGCGGGTGACGAATCTGTTGAAAGTGTTGAGAGCGACGAGAGTTACAGCGAGCCGAAGATTGCCGCTAGTGCGCAAATGCTCTCCGGGTCCAAAGATCCGCTATGAGTCTCATTTTTTTCGCCCTACCACAAAAGCGCATCATCTCCAGTAGAACCACAGGAAGGCCAAGTAGACCCCCCAACGCGATGTATAAACAGACGCAGATCACGACGCCATCACCTTGATCCTGATCACCCGAATCTTGCTCGGCCGCCGTTGTTGGGGCCGGCTCAAGATAGCAGATCGCATCATAGATCTCCGTATCAGTTAGGTCGTCGATATTCCAATCTGGCTCCTGATTTGTCAGCATGAGACTCTCTCATCCGTGTATCGTGCATCGTGTATCAGAACTTCGCCATCCGACCTTGGCCTGGGTCAATTCACTCCTTCTCCTCCATGAGCGGTTGGTTCTGCAAAGGAACCCTATGGCTTGACTCCATCAGTTCCCTAAGAGCGCGGGCACGAGACTCCAGGATCTCTCTGACCGAGCAGTCGAGGAGAAGGGCGCAGTCGTGATCCGAGAAGTGCTCCAGGACGGACATGATGAATACAAACCGCTCGAAATCTTCAAGGCTCAAAACAGCTTCTGACGCGAAGTGTCGGTCTGGAGCGCTCGAGAGTTGGTCAATATCGGAGAAAATGGACTTCCGATAGACGTGAGTTGGAATGGATTGGTCGCGGCTTCAACTCACAAATCGCATTCTGGACTATTACTCGCTTCGCCCAAGAACGTGCCCATTCACGAAATACGCGGTTTTCCCTGACACAATCTTCAAGGCCAACTACGAGGCATCGCTCCGCCTTTGCGGGATCGCGCGTAAGTAGAAACGACAGCTGATAGAGCTGCCTCAGATCCTCATTGAAGATTGTGTGAAAGTCCTCGCGACTCGCGTATACATTCGCTTCTTTGTGGGGAGCCTGCATCTGGGTTTGTTCAGTCATTTCTTGGTCTCCAAATAGCAGAGCGTGGGACTCATTGGCGCAACCACTCCCGAAGCCTGCTACTTTTGTTCGTCAGTTGTGGGGAATCAAGAGCAGTTGCCACTCGCAGGGCAGCCTTGTATCGACTTACAGGTCGCAGCGCACAAACGAACAAGGTTGCCACTGCCAGAATCGCAGCATGCGCCAGCGATCTGCGGCGCCACAATCTTGCTAGAAACACTGCAATGCGAGCCGCCAAGAGCGGACGTAAAGTCTGCGCCAGCGTCCAATGCAAGTGACCGTGAAAAAGGTATCCAACCGCAATGTAAGTACCGGACCATGTCAGAGAGCCAATGCTTTCGTAAGTGAGAAACCTGGGGAGTGACACGCCTGCTTTGCCAGCCAGTAGCGACGCGAAATTCGAGCCAGAAACGAACTTTGCTAATAGCATGCTGGCAGCTGAATGGCCCCGCATGAGCTTCAGTGCGCGAGCTTGCCACTTGCCGTTTGTTCGGCAAAACCGATGACCCTCGGGCCAGCCCTGCCGTCCTACTCGGTA
>QHPY01000102.1 GCA_003219215.1 Verrucomicrobiota bacterium
GAAGGAATTGGTGCCATTGGCGAAACAGAATGCGACCGATCCGTCGTTGGTGGATGTCTACGAGCTGATCATTAACGGGGTGGAAATGTCTCCCGGATATACCGAGCTCAATGATCCCGATGTGCAGCGGCAACGGCTATTGGAACAGGCGGGCGAAGAAACGCAAAAAATCGACGAAGATTTTTTGCTCGCGCTGGAACACGGAATGCCGCCGGCGGGAGGATTTGGTCTCGGGGTGGATCGTTTGGCAATGTTATTTACCGGCGCGGAATCAATCCGGGATGTGATTTTGTTCCCGCTTTTGAAACCAAAGCGCGACTAAGGCTTGGCTTCCAGGTGCGGCGGCAAATTATTACTTCGTCTCGCCCGAACTCTTCGCCGCCGGCGATGTTGTGGGCGAAGGAGTAGGGGATGCACTGGAATCTGATTGCACTTTCTTCGACTCGTTGTTCTTGTCGGGGGTGAAAGTTAAACGCTTCGTTTTGAAACGCGGATCGCCCTCGTCTGCCGCGTCACGAGTTTCATTTGCCTTTTCGCCAATGTTCTCGATCGCGCTTACGTCCGAATTGAGAAGGCTTCGTTGAAACTTTGGGTCCGTGCTGCTGCTGTGCAGACTTTTTAGCGAATCCACCTCCTGGACCTTTTCCTTGGGGTGAGTTTTAAAGTGCAAAGGTCCTTCGTCTCGCAGCATCGGATTCTCCGATTCGCTGGTCTTGCCTCGATAGAGCGTGTCGTCACTTTCGTCCGTCTTGCTTTCATCCGGCGTGCCCTCCGGGTTCGGCCCCTTTTCTTTTGCGGTTGCGCTGGTTGTTCCTATGCTGGTTTGACGATCGCTATTGCTGGCGTTCAACGGGTTCACCGGATCCGGATCTGCGAACCCTTTCGAAATCAAGCCAATCGAAACGGCAACGATGGCGAAAGCGATTGGCGATTTCATCAGGGAGAACCGATTACAACGACACACCGTCGAAATCAACGGATTTTGACGCCCGGGTTCAACAAATTCCTGACCGCTGCTTACAAAAAGTTGCCTTAAGGCGTTGCCGTTGCCGTTGCGGTTGCGGTTGCTGAGGCCGTTGCAGTGGCGGAAGCGGTCGCGGTTGCTGACGGAGAGCGATGAGGATTGTGCTTTCCTTTTTCCCAGCCGTAATGATGCCCCGAAGGCGTGCCGGATGGAGGCTGTCCCGGCGTGCCATGGGCGCTTGGACTTTCACCTGCATTGAGGCCGGTGTCCATCAAGCTCGCCTTAAATGTCTTATCGGTATCGCTCGATTCACTCTTTTCGGAGGACTCGCTTGCACCGACGCCGCGATCGCCGGTATCGATCGTCTTTTCGCCACGATCAAGCGCGTTTGAATTCTGATGCGAACTTCCGTTGGAAGAACCATTTTCCGCCGTGTCCCTTCCCCAGGCGCTTCCGCTTTTCCCGGGATTGTCTTGCGAATCGAATTTACTGCCTTCGCTCGCGGATTGTCCCTGCTGGCCGGGATTGTTGTCCTGGTTAAACCCAGGACCGCTGCCAGCGCCTTTGCCATGATCACCCGACGCGCCCGGACCGGCTACGACATAGGAAATGAGGCCGATGCTGCAAACGAACGCGAGAAATGTGCGAAAGCTGGATAGTTTCATGGTCTTAATTTTTGTGGTCTTCACTGAGAGCAGAAAAGAGCTCCGAATTCAAATTTTTTTTCGGAGAGACCGCGTCCGAATAGACTGTCAGTCTAAGTCCGACACAGGTTTCGTCAAAAGATGAGGTATCCAAGATCGACATCGCGGTCGGCGCGAAATTACCAATGCTAGGATCCGAGAATTCTCAAACAAAAATTGAGGATGCCGATCAATGCGACTCCAAGCGAGAAGCTTGTTAGGACCAATTCTTTGCCGTGTTTCAACATTTCTCCGAGAACAGCGTGCGCGGCCAGATATAAAAATCCGCCGCCGACGTGCGCCATGATCAAGCCGAGCCAAAACGTGGTAGTGTTCACCAAAAAGAAAAAGCCAAGTGCTCCGCCCAGCAGAGTTGTGGCCTCAACGGCGGCAACCCAAACGAGCGCGTTCGCTCTTTGCAATCCAGCGCCGATCAAAAGACTGCCGAGCGCGAGTCCTTCGGGAACTTTATGAATGCAGAGAGCTGAGAAGAGCGACCACTTGCCAGCTGCGCTTACCGCTGTTTCCGGTCCGATTCCGAGCGCGACGCCGTCAGTCGTGCTGTGGATTGCCAGTGCAACAACCAGCGCTGAAGCGATTTCGCCGAAATGTCGTGTCGCATCAGCGTCGAAATGGCTGGCCGCGCAAGCGGGACAAACGTGATGAACGTATTTGCTGACGAAGAAAAAAAGCGCGTACCCGGTCGCCGCAGCTAATCCGACCGGCCACAAACCGCTGCTAGTTAAGCTTTCCGGCAAAATCGCGAAGAGCGTCACGCCAAGCAGTGTGCCGGCCGCGAAGCTGATCAACGCGCAAAGCGGTTTGTGCGTCAAGCGCAGCAACGCGCTGATCGACCCGCCGCCAAGCGCGAAAGCGTAGGCTGCAACGACCTGCCAGAATGTGATTTCGCCGTTCAAGAGCTTGCGATCGATTCGTGATCTTCGCGGCAGTGCTGCGTCTCGATTGTCACGTGTACCAGCTCTTCGTGTTCGCGAAACAATTGGCGATAAAAATCCGACGGCCTCGGCTCGTGGGCAACGATCGAAACGATCGCTGCAAATTTTCCAGCGCCGACTTGCCAGACGTGAAGGTCGGTCACCGTTGAATCGCCGTCGCTTTCCACTGCGCGCCGGATTTCGTCGGGCAGGTTCGAAGATGCTGGCGTGCGATCGAGCAAGATCCCGCTGGTATCTCGCAACAATTGGTAAGCCCATGAAAAAACAACGCCGCTTCCAATGAAACCCACGACGGGATCGAGCCAGCCCCAACCAAAAAACTTGCCAGAAGTTAGTGCGATAATTGCCAGGAACGTTGTGAACGCGTCAGCCAGCACGTGCAAATAAGCCGCCCGCAGATTCAGATCGCGATGATGTCGATCTTGTCCATGATGATCGTGCGCCGAATGGTGATGATCCTCTTTGAGAAGGAGGGCGCAAACCACATTTACTGTCAGCGCCACGCAGGCTATGCCGATCGCCTCATTAAAATGAATTGTGAGAGGAACAAAGAGACGATGGACGGATTCGCCGGCCATGAGCAGCGCGACCACCGACAGCACGACGGCGCTGGCGAATCCACCGAGGACGCCGATTTTGCCTGTCCCGAAGCTATATTGCTCGTCGGACGAATGCCTGCGCGTAAAATAGTAGGCAATCGCCGTGATGAGGAACGCGGTCACATGCGTGCTCATGTGCCAGCCATCGGCCAGCAGCGCCATCGAGTGAGAAAGAACGCCGGCGGTGATTTCGACCACCATCATCACGCCGGTGATGGCGATGACGATGCGGGTGCGGCGTTCGCCTTTCGTGAAGTCGCTCACGAAATCGTGCGAATGCCGAAACCGGGAATGATCTGCCCGATACATTTTCTTGAAGATAGCGCGATTATTGCGGCGGCAGCAAAAAAACCTGGCGATTCGTTGACAATTACCTTGGCCGAAGCCGAGCGCGAATGAGGGCGTAGCTGGCCACGGCAATGAGAAGCGCTCCGAAAGTGCAAACGATCGCCGCGCCGGAAGGCAAATCCCACCAGTACGACAGAAACAGCCCTGCCACTCCGCCAATAAGCGCTACGATCCAGCCGATCAGCAATCGGGGACCGATCCGCTGCGCGAGATTGATTCCACAAACCGCCGGCGCAATCAGGTAACTGAAAACCAGCAGCACGCCGGCAATGCGGACGAAACTAGTCACGACCAAACCAAAGAGTGCGTAAAAAAGAAAATCCCACCAGCGAACGCGCAAGCCTTTTTGGTAGGCGCCATCGCGATCGAATGAAACGAGCAGAAAATTCTTTCGCAAGACAAAATGGAACACGCCGACCGCAGCAAAGAGCGCGAACCGCTCCCAAACTTCGCGCGGCGTGACCAATAAAATATTTCCGACCAGCATATTTTTGATTTCTTCGTCGCCCTCGGCGGCGCGACTCAACAGCAACACCGCGGCCGCGGCCGCGACGACATACGAAATTCCGATCACGGCTTCCTGCGGAATCTGACTCGCGCGTTTGCCGGTTACGGAAAAAATTGCGGCACCAACCAAAGTGAAAGCGAGCGCGATCCCGAAGGTTGTCCAGCTTTCAAGATCGAGATGCAACAAAACGGCCAGACAAATTCCGAGCGACGCCATTTGCGCCATGGCGATGTCGATGAAGATGATGCCGCGCTGGACGACATGAAGGCCGAGATAAACCAGCAACCACGGCAAAAGAACGCAGGCCACGATCGGCCAAAACATTACCTCCCACATGATTATTTCAGCGCGTCCGCGAGCCGCGAAACAAGCACGTCGATCAACCTCACGTAACTGTCCGTCCCAGGAATGCCGCCGGGAAATTGCGAGAAGTCCACCACCTTCGCGCCGGTCGACCTCGCTACTTTCTCGGCGATCCGGCGATCGTGATAGGGCTCGACAATGATCGCTTTGATCTTTTGCGCCTTCATTTGCCCGATCACATCCGTGAGATGTGAAGGCGACGGCGGAATTCCCGGCTTCGGTTCGAGAAAAACGTCGATGTTCAATCCGAACCGGTGCGCAAAATACGGCCACGAATCGTGATAGGCGGCGACATGCTGGCCTTGAAATGGCAGCATGATCGCGCCCCATCCCTGTAATTTCGCGTTGATGGCTGTTTCGAACTTCTTGTAGTTCGCATCATAGAATCCCGCATTGGCGGCATCGACCGCGGAGAACGATTGCGCAATGTGCTGCGCGATCGCTTTGGCGATAATTGGATCGACTGTGAAGTGAGGATTGCCGAGCGCGTGAACGTCGCCGGCTGCGCGCGTCACGTTTGTCGGGACGTTCATCAACCGAATTCCTTGCGACGCTTGCACGCGACCCGGTTTCCCAATCTCAATTTTTGGATTGCGCGCATTTTGCAAGAGCGGCGGTAGCCAACCGAGTTCGAGTTCCGCGCCGCCATCGATCAACACATCGGCGTTGCGCAGAGAAACAACGAAGCTTGGACGCGCATCGACAAAATGCGGGTCCTCCGTCGCCTTCGCGAGGACGACGAGGTCGATCTTGTCGCCGCCAACTTCACGCGCGAGCGAGCCAAAATCGGGAAGTGTGGCAACGACATTCAACTTCGCTTGCGCGGACAAAGCGCACGCGAGGATTGTGGACAGAATGAGAAGGATTTTTTTCATAATCTAAAATTTGTGTGCGCCATGCGCGCCGAGAATGAATTCAAACTGAAGAAAAACAGAATCGACGTCGCGATCAGACAGAAAGAAGTTCTCGGCGAGAAAGTCGTGATTGTACTGCAAGCGGATCTTTGAGAACTCGGTTGGATACCAGGTCAGGTTTGCGCTGATGCGGGAGCGCGATTGCCGTTCGAAATCATCCGTGAACTTGGAATCCTCCATGTCGAGGTAATCGCCGCGAATTCCGGCGACCCATCCTTTTTTAAATCCCCAAAGGACCTGCGAATAAAGTCCCCAATCGTGAAACGTTTCCGCGACCGGAAACGATTCGTTCACGCCGCGGCCGGCTTCAAAACGCCGATACATGAATTCGGTTTGCCATTTCACGAATGGAAAGCCGCCTTCGGCATTCGCGCTTTTCCATTTGTAAAGAAAATCGCCGCCGTAAATCTGCGTTCGCGAGTTCGCACCGGTTTCGTTTGAACCAAATGCACCGGAGACTCCCGCGAGCACGACTTGCGTCGGACTAAGATCGACAGAATTTTCCCAGCGCGGAATCCAGACGAAGTCCTGCAAGCCGCGCAATTCGCGGTCGGTTGTTCGCCGATCAAAAAACATTCCGTCGTCGCCGGGATTACGAAATGAGTAACCCGTCCCGCCACGCCCGTTTTGGACGCCGAGAATCAATTGCGAGTACCAAGGCACCGGCACGATCCAGGAAATTTGCGCGCCCACCCCGCGCAAACCGTCGGGCCCAAGTAAGCGGCCGTGCACGATCGGCGCGTCTGCGAAATCCCA
>QHPY01000103.1 GCA_003219215.1 Verrucomicrobiota bacterium
ATTAGGCGAAAAGGCCGGCACAATTACCTGGGAGATTACGACCCGTATTGGCCCGCGCGTTAAGCGCGTTTTTGTTTGAGACACCCTCACCTCAATGGTATCTCGGTTGCCGCCCGCAACGCTCGACCACTACCTCGCGGCGGTACCGGCCATGTCGCGGCTCCCAACCGCTCCATTTTCTCCCGAACAAGGGAGAGGCCGGCGCGAAGCGACGGGTGAGGGCAAGCTTCTTGTTTGCGGCACCCGCTGCGCTTACGATTTAACGATGTAACGATTCAACGAATTACGTTTGCCCCATGTTCCAGATCATTTTCAACAAACTGAGCGCCGCCGAGATGTCGGCCTTACCGAAGAAAATGCAGCTCGATTTGCTCGAACAATTTGAAATTTTGCCCGAAGACCTCGATCATCTCGACGCCAAGCATTTCGGCGTGATCGAGCGCGAGGGAGAAAAGTTATACCGCTATCGCGCCAAAGATTACCGGATCTACTTCGCACAAACGCCGGAAGGAATCACCATCCACCGCGTCCTGCACAAGAACACGTTTCGCGATTTTCTTTTCCGCAGCAAACTGCCGGTCGCGGAAGACCAAGCGCTCGGCAAAACCCGCGAGTTTTGGAAACTGATCGAGCAGGGCGAGAAAACGCGGAAGTCGTGAAAGCGATGCTATCATTCTGGAAAGCAGCTGCGCTGGGTTTGACCGGGTATGTTTTAGGCAGCGCGATGGTGATTGTCATTGCGCAGATGCATGAGGACTCGTGGCTGAGTGGAGGAATAATTGCTGCCATGTCGTTGCCGGTTGCGATCATCTTTTTTTGGGTTTTGTGGGCTTTGGGACGGTTTCGATATTTGCGTCCGACATCGGCAGGAATCGCGGTCGCCGGCTGCGTTTGCGGATTTTACCCGGCTGTTTGCGGATTGTTTCCGGTTTTTTGGTTTCGTTGGGAGCTAGCGTTTCCGGTTGCGGCCATTCAGTTTGTGTTCTTGGCGCTTATCGTCGCGCTCTTCGCTTGGTTAGACAGAGCGTTTGGTGCTGTTGCGAACTAAATCGCACGAAAAAATATCTAGAGATCCCTCGACGTTGCTCGGGATGACAGCGTTGTAGCGGCGTTTGTCTCAAACGCCAAGCCAAGATAGACAGGCGCTTGGCACAAGAGCCTCTACAATTGTAGGGGAAGCCGTCGGCTTTCCATGAGACGCTAACACCGTCTCCTACAGTGAATCGCGCAGCCGCGCGCTATTTCATGAGCAGCACGGAACGGCTGCGCTTGATTTCGCGCGTGATTTTGCGGTGGAGGTGCGCCGGCATGCCGGTGACGCGGCGGGGAAGAATCTTGCCGCTCTCGGTCACGAATTTTTTCAAAAGATCGGGATTTTTGTAATCGATCGCTTCGATGGCGATGTCGATCCGGCGCCGGGGCATGGCGCGATTGGCGCGGCGAAATGCGGAACGGCGTTTGGCGGTCTTGGGTTGCATTAGCAATTATTTGGTTTCGCGATGAAGCGTGTGCTTCCGCAAAAACGGATTGTATTTCTTTTTCTCGAGGCGGTTCGGCGTGCGCGGACTTTTTTTGTTCCGCTTGGTCATGTAGCGCGAAACCGGTTTGCCGAGCGCTTTCGCTTCGGTGCATTCGAGAGTGACAATTTCCTGGGCCATCGCCGCTATTCCTTCGACTCGGCCGCCGGCGCCGCTTCCTCTTCTTCACCTTCGCCACCTTCGTCATCGGTCAAACCGAAGAGCGAAGTGACCGATTGCCTGACACGCGAAGCCTTGTTCTGCTTCTCGAGCTGTGATTGGCATTCGACCGTGAACCGGGCAAACGGGATCGCTTCCAGACGCGTGTGCGGGATCGGTTTACCCGACATCTCGCAAATTCCGTAAGTGCCGACCTCGATTCGTTTCAACGCCTGATCGATCTCGTAAAGCGCGTCCTGCTCCTGTGAAAGCAGACTCAGCGCGAAATCGCGATCGTAGGCATCGGAGCCGGCATCAGCCTGGTGCATTCCAAACGCCGAGGCTTCGCTGCCTTCAGCGCGCGAACGGAGCGTGTCTTGCGCCACGCCGGCCATGGAATCAACCATGGCGTCACGCAGTTGCAGGAGCTTCTCCTTCTGCTTGCGCGTGAACGGGCTCAATCTCCGCTCGCGATGATTGCGTCCGAGCAGCGTCTCAGTCGGGCGCGAGCTGGCGCGAACGCGCGCCGCCTTGGATTTCTTTACAGAAACCTTGCGACCTGGCTTTGGTTTGCCGGCTTTCTTAGCTGAAATTTTCTTCTTTTTCTGTTTGGCCATAATTCAAAAGGCGCCCCAGCAGTCGGGCGCCGAAAAAACGGAGGCTTAATTAAGGACAATTCCCAATCAGCGCAAGGGGAGATTTGACGAATCTACGGGGTTTTAATTCAACGCCGCACTAGGAGCTGGCGCTGGAGTATCGCCGCAGGGCAAATCCCCAAAAGGCGCGAGAGAGGCAGAAGACAACGGTCGATGCCACCACGAGCTGAAACATGAGCGGCCCGGGCTGTCCGAACGACTTAATCAGCAGTCGCGCTGGAATGTTGGCCACGATCACGACCGGTACGATCCAGCCAAAAATGATTTTGAAGAGTCGCGGGAAAATTGCGTCGGGATAGCGGGCGATGTTGAGGAAATTGAAGTAGCCGTAAACCAAGCCCTGCGCCCGCACGATCCAGAAACTGACCGCGGCGAGGCTGAGCATGATCGAATAATGCACGGCGATGCCGAACCCGATCGCGATGATGTAAAGCAAGATCGACATCGGGGTTGGGACAACGCCGAGTTTGGAGAGGGCAACCCCGACGACCATGCCGCCGACCGCGGCGTTGACCACGCTATCGAGGCCGAATTGTTTCGTGGAAACGGCGAATTGACTGTCGACCGGCAGAACCAGGAGCGAATCGAGCTTTCCGGTGCGCACCAGCTCAGGAACGGCTGCGACGTTGGTAAAAAAGAACGCCTGAAAAAGTTGCGAGATCATTTGGTGAGTGCCGATGAGCAAAACGACTTCCCATTTTGTCCAATCACCGATGCGGTCGACATTGCCGAAGATGATGGAGAAAAAAACGATCTGGCCGACGAACCAAAGCACTTCCACCAGCATCCAAAGGAGGAAGTTCGCTTTGAAACTCATCTCGCGGATGAGCGAGTTGCGCAGCATGATGGAATAGATCTCGATGTAACGCCGGAGCACGATTGCCTGTCATTTTAATTGGAGCCCAAGTCAAATCTGATCCTACATGAAGCGCTTTTTGCCAGTGGGCGTCATAATTGTCGCCCTCCTCATAATTTTGTTGGTCGTTCGGCGATGCACGTCGAGCAGCGCTTCCAATTATCAAACCGCGACCGTGACGCGGGGACCGATCACCCAACTGGTGACCGCGACCGGGACTTTGAATCCGGTGGTCAACGTGCAAGTCGGCAGTCAGGTCTCCGGTAACATTCAAAAGCTTTTCGCCGATTTTAATTCAGAGGTGAAAGCCGGCCAGACCGTCGCCCAGATCGATCCGGCTCTGTTTCAAGCAGCGGTCACGCAAGCCGAAGGCGATCTTGCGACTGCGCAAGCGGCGTTGGAATTAGCCAAACTAAATGCGACGCGAACGGAAACGTTATTTAAACAAAAGAATTCGTCGCAGCAGGATCTCGATCAGGCGACGGCAGCGCTTCACCAGGCCGAAGGGAACGTAAAGATCAAACAGGGCGCGCTCGATAAAGCGAAGGCCGATCTCGACCATTGCACGATCACATCGCCGATCGATGGCGTGGTGATTTCGCGCAATGTCGATGTTGGCCAGACGGTCGCGGCCAGTTTACAAGCGCCGGTGATCTTCGCGATCGCGAACGATCTCACCAAAATGCAGATCGATTCGAACGTGGCCGAAGCGGACATCGGCGCGGTCAGCGTCGATCAGGATGTCGATTTTACGGTGGACGCATTTCCGACGAGGACCTTTCACGGCAAAGTGGTGCAGGTGCGCAATGCGCCGATCACGGTCCAGAACGTCGTGACCTACGACACCGTCATCGGCGTGAGCAATCCAGATTTGAAATTGAAACCGGGAATGACTGCGAACGTTTCAATCATCATCGCCCACAAGGACAACGTGCTTCAGCTCAAAAACGCGGCGTTGCGTTTTCGCCCGCCGGAAGCCGCGACGAGCGATCAAGCAAGATCGACATCTTCGCCGAGCGGTCAGAGACCGACCGGCGCGCGGGAACGCAAGCCCGAACGGACCGTTTACATTTTGTCCTATGGCCGGCCAAAATCCGCCCAAATCAAAACCGGAATCAGCGATGGGATTGTGACCGAAGTCACTGAAGGCTCGAAGGAAGGCGACCGCGTTGTGACGGCGGAACTTTCGTCGGCGTCCGCGTCACCACCGGCCAATCCTTTCAGCGGACAGCAGCGAAGATTTCCATGAACAATCGCCACGGACAGCGCGGCATAGCCGAAAGAAAAAGAAAATCACGCCTCACCCTGCCCTCTCCCCTTCAAGGGGACAGGATGAAGGTGAGGGGTCGCTGGGGAGTTCAGGGGCTGGCAACGCGCAACGACAATTATCTCGTGCTGGCGCTTGCAAGATCGACATGAAGAACGGAGAAGTCGTCAAGCTGATCGACGTGTACAAGACGTATCATACCGGCGACGTCGATGTTCATGCGGTGCGTGGCGTTTCGCTCGAGATTCAACGCGGCGAGTTCGTCGCGCTGATGGGCGCGAGTGGTTCGGGAAAATCGACGCTCATGAACATTGTTGGTTGTCTCGATCGGCCGACTTCCGGTCGCTACGTTTTGGATGACGCCGATGTTTCCGCGCTCGACCGCGACCAGTTGGCCGACATTCGCAACCACAAACTCGGTTTTGTTTTTCAAAGCTTCAATTTGCTGCCGCGCACGTCGGCGCGCGAAAACGTGGAGCTGCCGCTGCTTTATGGCGCGCATCGTTTGACCAATGCGCAGTTGCGCGAAAAAGCAGACGCGGTTCTGGCCTCGGTTGGACTTGCCGGACGTGAAGATCATCACCCCAGCCAACTTTCCGGCGGCCAGCAACAGCGCGTTGCGATCGCGCGCGCTCTCGTGAATGATCCCGAAGTTGTCCTCGCCGACGAGCCGACCGGAAATCTCGACAGCCGGACCAGTGTCGAGATCATGGGAATTTTTCAACAACTTAACGAGCGCGACATTACTATCATCATGGTGACACACGAGCAGGACATCGCTGCTTACGCGCGACGAAATGTGGTGATGCGCGACGGCCGGATCCTGAAGGATTTCAATGTGACGCAGCGGTTTGATGCAACCGCCGAGCTCGGGAAAATCGCGCCGATCGATTCGGAACTTTAATCATGAAAGTTGGATCGACGTTGAACATCGCGTTGCGCGCTCTACGTCGAAACAAAATGCGCTCGGTGCTGACTGCGCTCGGCATCATCATAGGCGTCGCGGCGGTGATCGCGATGGTCGGGATTGGCAATGGCGCGAAGGCGCAGGTCGAAGCGCAGATCGCGAGTCTCGGGCAAAATGTGATTTTGATTTTTTCCGGCAGCACAACCTCGAGTGGCATCCGCACTGGTTGGGGCGGCGCCGGCACCTTGAAAATTGAAGACGCGGAAGCGATTCGACGCGAAGTGCCCGGTGTCGCGGCCGTGAGCGAGGAAGTTGTTTCGACGACGCAGGTTGCGGCCGGAAATCAAAATTGGTTCACCAGAATTTACGGCGAGTCGGCCGATTATCTCGACATTCGGCAATGGCCGCTCTCCGATGGCGCGCCGTTTACGGCGCAGGATGTCCGCAGCGCAAACAAAGTTTGTATCATCGGCCGGACAACCGCGTCGCAGATCTACGGCAATGACGATCCGGTCGGCCAAATTTTGCGAATCAAAAATGTGCCGTTCACCGTCACCGGAATTTTGACTCCCAAAGGTTTAAGCACGCAGGGCGTCGATCAAGATGATGTTGTGATCATGCCATTTACCAGCGCGATGAAGCGCGTGGTCGGCGGAACGACGTTGCGCAATATCAATGTTCAAATCGGTGATGGCCGTCAGATCGCGGCGGCGCAACAGCAAATCATTTCGCTGCTGCGACAGCGCCATAACATTCGCGCGGGGCGTGACGACGATTTCACGGTGCGCAATCAACAGGAGATCGCGGACGCAGCGACCGCAACGACAGCGGTGATGACGGTGTTGCTCGGTTCAATCGCGGGCGTGTCGCTTGTGGTCGGCGGAATTGGAATCATGAACATCATGCTCGTAAGCGTGACCGAGCGCACGCGCGAGATCGGCACGCGCATGGCCATGGGCGCGCACGGGAGCGACATTCTCATGCAATTTCTAATTGAAGCAGTCACGCTCAGCTCCGTTGGCGGCGTGATTGGAATTGTTTTCGGGATCGGCGCTTCGCAAATTCTGTCGAGCTACGCGCACTGGCCAACGCTCATCTCGCTCAGCTCGATCATCGTCGCGTTCATGTTTAGCGCCGCGGTTGGAATCTTTTTTGGATTCTATCCGGCACGAAAAGCGGCTGCGCTCGATCCGATCGAAGCGTTGCGCTACGAGTGAGCCGAGAGCTAGACAGAATTAACAAAATTTACTGAATCTGTTCAGCAGAAATTCTGTTTGATTCTGTGAATTCTGTCTAAATTTTGGACATGGCTGAGCACAAGGGTTTCCAGGAATTAGTCGCGGACGCGAAAAAGAAGATCACCGAGATTTCGCCGACCGACGCCGCCGCGAAAGCGAAGAACAGCAGCGACGCAGTGATTGTTGATGTTCGCGAGAAAGATGAGTTCGACGAATCGCACATTCCGGATGCGATTCACATGAGCCGCGGAATGGTCGAGCTCGAAGTCGAGGAAAAGTTTCCCGATCGCAACACGACGATCATTTGTCATTGCGGCGGTGGCGGACGCTCCGCGCTCGCGGCCGAAAGTTTGCAAAAGATGGGCTATAAAAACGTTCGCTCCATGGC
>QHPY01000104.1 GCA_003219215.1 Verrucomicrobiota bacterium
CGATCCTCGCGATCGGATTGCTCAACCTGCTCGGACCGAAACAAACCGGCGGGCTCGCGTTTCTCGTTTCGATCCCGACCGTCATCGTTGTTATCACGCTTGGACTTTTCTGTCTGCCCCACATGAGTGAGGCGTTTGGTCATCTCCAGCCTTTGCACGGAGGGTTCGGCCAAAGCTGGTTCGCCTTTGTCGGAATCGTGCTCGCGCTTTCCGGTGTCGAGGCGATCGCGAATGCGACCGGTGTAATGAAACTCGATCCGGGGACGACCGAGGAGAATCCGTGCGTCGTTAAAACATCCACGCCCGCGATTGTGATCGTGATGATTGAAGTCTGTGTCTTCACCGCATTATTCGGGCTGGCCGCTCACGCCTTAAACGGTCTGCAAATTGTGAATGGCGACGTGAACGCGCCAGGCGCGGAAGGCGTGCGCGATTACATGCTGCGTTATATGGGCCAAATCTTTGTCGGTGGCGCCCTGGGACCGGGACTCGGACACTTTTTCGCCGTCATCGTCAGTATTGTTTTTGGTCTGTTGCTTCTCTCCGCTGCCAACACCGCGATTGTCGATCTTATCGCGATCCAATTCCTCATGTCGCGCGACCGCGAGCTGCCAAAGATTTTCCAAAAACTGAATAACTGGGGCGTTCCGAACGCCGCGACCTTGCTGGCCACGTTGGTGCCGATGTTGCTCGTCGTCGCCGTCAAAGACATGTCCGGTTTGGCTGATCTGTATGCTGTTGGTGTCGTCGGCGCGATCGCCACCAATCTCGGCGCAACCGCGACCGATCGAAGACTCTCGATCAAATTGTGGGAACGGACGCTGATGTTCGCCACCTTCATCGTGATGGCGTCGATTGAAATCTCGTTGCTGATCGACAAACCGAACGCGCGCTACTTCGCGATCACGATTCTTGTTATTGGGTTGATCCTGCGCGGACTGGTTCTGGAACGCCGGATGAAAAAGGAAACAAAACCCGCGCTCATGCCGGAACGGATGGATGTCGATGTTGCTGCGCAAGCGCGCGAACCTTCGGTGGGACCAGCAATTGGCGGCGAAGCGATCTTGTGTGCAATCCGCGGCACCGGGCGCACACTCGACTTCGCCTTACGCGAAGCCCGCAAAACCGGGTCGCGTCTGTATCTGCTCTTTGTCCGTGAGCAGGCGTTCATGACTGAGCAGGATGCCAGACGTAAATGGCAGGATGACGAAGAAGCGAGCCGCGTTTTCAATGAGGCGAAACAAAAGGCGGGCGATCAGCCGCCGCTATTCGCTTACGCAGTTAGTCCGTCTGCCGCCGAGACGATTGTCGATATTGCTGCGACGCTTGGAGCGTCCCGGCTCATTCTCGGCGCGCCGCAGCGCAACGCGTTGATCAATCTTCTTCGCGGCAACGTGATCCGCGAAGTTTCCAATTCGCTTCCGGAGGAGATCGATCTCCTCGTTTACGCCTAAGCCGAAAATCAGGATCCGAATTTTCCGTAAACCGCGACGAGCGGGCAAAAGCGGCGATAATCGCTCACGAATCGATCCTTGGTTTGGATTTTCAACTGACATAGCTACGCATCGTCGCCGGTTTCTCCCGATTGAATCGTAAATAGTTTATAGAAAAAATTTGCGCCCGAGTGGGAACCAGTTTAGGGGTCTGCTCCGAATCTTAATAGAAAACCCTGTCTGTTCTGCAGGGTTTATGTCGAATGCTCGTTAGGGCGAATTCGTCAAAAAAATGGATACGAAATTTTTACTAACAACGCTTGGCTTCGCTTTTTTGTTCGCGGCTTCGGCTTTTGCGCGCGAAGAATCGTTGCTCGCGCGAATCACCGTCTACTGGCCGGGCGAAGGCCAGTTGCGCGCATGTTCCAACGGTGCGCGTTTACGCGCGGGACATTGTGCTGTCGATCCAAAACGAATTCCGTACGGAAGTCACGTGGTATTTCCGGACGCGACTTGCATTGCCGTCGATAGCGGACCCGCGGTCGTCAATCGCAAGGCCGCCCGTATGACCGGCCGTACGATCTCGCAACGAAACGCCATAGTGATCGATCGATTTTTTGAGTCGAAAGAAGCCGCGCTTTCGTGGGAAAGCAGGCATCCACATTTCATAACCGTGCGAGTGGTCTCGGCGGGATCTCGCAACGAATCACCATAGTGATCGATCGATTTTTTGAGTCGAAAGAAGCCGCGCTTTCGTGGGAAAGCAGGCATCCACATTTCATAACCGTGCGAGTGGTCCCGCCGGGATCTCGCAACGAATCAAGCGAGACGGTTGCTAGGTTAAATGGCGTCGAAGAACTTTCTGCATTCGAACCGGCCAAAGCGATTCCGAAACAAGCCGCGCCCGCGTCGCCGCTGCCAAAATTTGATTCAGCCAAGGTTGAGCTTCATCTGCCGCTTGATTCCTTCCTGCGACCAGCGGGACGCAAAACGTGAGCACCCTCGTGAAGCGAGTGATCCTCATATCTTTGGTTGGGCTTGGATGGCTCCCACAGGGGTTCGCCCGGGACAATTCGCTGCTCGCGCGGGTCACGGTTTACTGGGCCGGCGGCGGACACGGCGCAGATCATTACACGCGACAACACAAATCCGCTACCGGGCCGCGATTGCGGCAAGGCCATTGCGCCGTCGATCCGAGAAGAATTCCTTACGGCAGCCGGGTCGTTCTTCCTGACGGAACCGCTTTGTCAGCCGTCGACACCGGGAGCGCTGTCCGGAACCGCAAAGCGGCGCGGCGATCGGGCCGCACCAATTACGAACGCGACGCGATCGTTATCGACAAATTTTTTGAAACCAAAGGCCAGGCGCTCGCGTGGGCGAACTCCAATCCGCCATTCATCAATGTGAGAGTGGTTCCGCCAAATGTTGCAACGGTGGCAAAGCCGAACATTACGAACTCCCAACCGATCGCTTTGAATCCAGCGACGGCGACGACCAATCTGGCGGCTCGTAGCTCTACCGGAGCCATTGCCGCGCCGGCGACGACCAATGCAGCGGCCGCCAGTCCTACCGGGGGCATTATCAGAAATCCGCTTGGCCGACTCGGCCGCTAACGTCTTTATTGATCTTACGCGGCTTACGCGAAGATCGACATCAGCGGGCTACAACTTCGAATAAACGCCGATCAGCGGACGCGGCGAAGGAGTTTTGGAACGAAAGTCGCTCGCGAAACCGCTCTTGGTCCTTATCTCCACGTGACCTGCGCCTTTGTTCGCATTGTAAACCAGCACCGATCCAACCGGGGCTTTGTAGGGATCACGCACCGACAGCTTCTTGAAACCGTAATTGTTGACCAGCTCTTTCGCGGCGTCCTTGGCGTAAACGCTTGTCGGATATGAACTGACCGCGCCCGAAGCGAGCAATGCTCCTTTTACGTAATGCCAGCATTGCTCGCGCGAATGAGCATGGGCGCGTTCCTCGGCGATGGTCGCCGCCCGTCTCAATTTGGAGTCGTCGGAACTGTCCGTTTTTGCGAACGGATGGACGATTTTCTTCGAGGCATACTTGGTGACGACCTCGGCCGAGTCGGTTTTTCCATCGGCGTCTTTGAAAATGAACCGCGATTTGCCCGATTCAACAAGCTGGCCATGGGCCGCAGTCGCAAAGAGCAAACCCACAGCAGAGATCGCAATCAAATAGGGGGCGAGGGGACTGGTTTTCGGCATAAAGAGCGCCTTCTATCGAGCAGGATCGCTGCCTCCGCAACCGGTTTTTTCGAAAAAACCGAAATTTTTTGAGGGGCAAAACCGAGACCTTCTTGAGGTCCAAGCTAGACGCCGGAGACGAACTCTATCATGCGCTGGCGCATTCGGGCGTCTGGTAAGCGCCCCGCTCCAGCCTGCATGTTATCCTCCAAATGACGCGGATTGTTCGTGGCCGGAATCGCGCAGGTCACCCCCGGATGAGCGACAATCCACTTTAGAAAAAACTGCGCCCACGACGAGCAATCGAATTCAGACGCCCAATCGGGCAGCGGTTTCGCACGTACGCGCGAAAACAAATCGCCGCCGCCGAACGGCCGGTTGATGATAACGCCAACCCGCTGATCTTGCGCGAGCGGAAGAATCCGTTCTTCGGCTTTGCGTTCCATGATCGAATAATTGATCTGAAGAAAATCCAGTTTTTCGCTACGCAAAACCTTTTCGACTTCGCTGAACGCACTTGCGTTGTAATGAGTGATTCCGATGTAGCGAAAGCGGCCTAGTCCCTTCCAATCGCGCATTATCGCCAATTGCGTGTCGACATCGACCAGATTATGCACCTGCATCAGATCAAGCCGCTTGATGTGCATGAGCGCGAGCGAACGCTCCATCGATTTAGCGCCCGCTTCCTTACCACGTGTCCAAACCTTTGTCGCAAGGAAGAGCTTTGGTTGAAGGCCGAGCTTTGTTGTCAGTTCACCAATTACTTCCTCCGCTCGCCCGTACATGGGCGAGGAATCGATCAGCCGTCCGCCAAGGTCGCTGAATCGACGCAGCACCTCGGCGAGTTGCGCAGCTTGCCGCTGGTCGGCCGTTCGTAAGTCAACATCGAACGTGTTCCAGGTGCCGAGCCCGATAACCGGCAACTGTTCGTTGGAAGATGGAATTGCGCGTGTCAGCATCGATAATGATTCGGTTGCGCCGAACAAGCGCGATGCACCGATCGGAAAAAGCAGTGCGCCGGAACTCGCGCCGATTAATTTAGCGGCCTTGCGTCGTGTTATTTTTGTCATGTCGAGCGGAGTCGAGACATCTCTTAATATTTCCGAAGGTGAATG
The DNA here is from genome assembly GCA_003219215.1 of Verrucomicrobiota bacterium. GTDB lineage: Bacteria > Verrucomicrobiota > Verrucomicrobiia > Chthoniobacterales > UBA10450 > AV40. The sequence continues at coordinate 4,753 of QHPY01000104.1, forward strand.
AAACAGTAAGAGATTCCTCGACTTGGCTCGGAATGACAAGAAAGTTGGCCCGTGAATTCGACCCGCCGCCACTTTATTACCGTTTCGGCGGCCAGCGCACTTGCCGTCAGCGCAAGATCGACATCATTGTTCGCAGAAAAAACTATGAAGCCTTCGCGCATCTTGATTCTTGGCGGCACTGGTTTTACCGGCCCCTATCAAGTCCGCTATGCGTTGAGCCGCGGACATAAGGTGACCACGTTTAATCGGGGGAAAACCCATCCCGGCGAGCTGCCGGCGGAAGTGGAGCAGCTGGTTGGCGATCGTAACGGCAAGCTCGACGCGTTGAAAAATCGACAATGGGACGTCGTGATCGACAACCCGACGACGTTACCGGCCTGGGTGCGCGACGCTGCGCAACTTCTCAAGGGGAACGTCGATCGCTACATTTTCATTTCTACGATTTCTGTTTATGGCGAGGTGAAGCAAGGCGTCGATGAGTCGGCGCCGGTGGAGAAATACGAAGGCCCGGATCCGTACAAGGAGACACTCGAAGCGATGAAGGCGTCCGGTTACAAAACCTACGGGCCACTGAAGGCGCTTTCGGAAAAAGAGGCCGAGAAATGGTTTCCCGGAAAGGCGCTGATTATTCGTCCGGGCCTGATTGTCGGTCCACGCGATGAGACCGATCGCTTTACCTATTGGCCGGTCCGAATCGATCGAGGCGGCGAAGTGCTCGCCCCGGGAAATCCGAATGATCCGGTCCAGTTCATCGACGCACGCGATCTGGCGGAGTGGACGATTCGAATGGCTGAAAACCATGAGACCGGAATTTATAACGCAACCGGCCCGGCGAAGCCGCTCGGCATCGGCGTAATGCTCGATGGGATTAAAGACGCAGGGAAATCGAATGCGAACCTCATTTGGGTGAGTGAGGAATTTCTTACTCAGCAAAAAGTCGAGGCGTGGTCGGACATGCCGGTGTGGACTGGAAAAGAGAGCGGCCTCGCCCGAGCGAGCATCAGTCGCGGGCTGAGCAAAGGTTTGACGTTTCGTCCGCTGTCCGACACGACGCGTGACACGCTCGTCTGGTTTAAATCGCTCCCGCAAGATCGACAATCGAAGTTGCGTGCGGGTCTGACGGCTGAGCGCGAAGCCGAAGTGCTTGCCGCCTGGCACAAACGCGCTTGAAAAAGCTCTTCTCCAAGATCGTTGACGTAAAACCGGAGGAAATCCGCGCTCTCTGGCTGGGCTTCGTTTTCTTTTTTGTCGTGCTCGCCGGCTATTACGTGATCAGGCCTGTTCGCGATAACATCGGCGCGACCCAGTTCGAAAACCTTTGGTGGATGTTCACCGTTGTCCTCGTCGCGATGATCTTCGCGAACGCGCTCTTCTCCGCCATCGTTTCGCGGATGTCGCGGCGGAGATTTATTCCGATCGCCTACCGGTTTTTCATCCTGAACCTGGTAATTTTCTTCGGGCTGATGCAGTACATGCCTCCGGGAAAGCAACCGTGGGTCGATGGATGCTTCTTTGTCTGGGTCAGCGTATTCAATCTTTTCGCTACCGCCGTCTTCTGGGGATTCATGACCGACCTGTTCACAACTGAACAGGGTAAGCGGCTCTTCGGATTTATTGCTGTCGGCGGTTCCTTAGGCGGAATTCTCGGGCCGATTATCACCGCGTCGCTCGTTCATCATGTCAGCACTGGCGTTTTGCTGTTGATCTGCGCCGGAATGCTGGAGATCGCCGCGCAAAGCGTGCGCTTCTTTCCTGCTGAGTTTCGACGGGACGACCCGAGATCGGGCGAAAACGCCTCCGCGGAGAAACCGATTGGTGGCAAGTTTTGGGATGGCGTGACGCACATTTGCAAGTCGCCCTACTTGTTCGGGCTTTTCCTGTTCATTTTTCTCTACACGTTCACGTCCACTTGGACCTATTTTCAACAAGCCGAGCTGACCAAGACTGGATTCGCGGATAAAGCGGCGCGGACGGCGTTCTTCGCCAAGCTCGACCTTTCAGTCAATACGCTAACACTTTTCCTTCAAATTTTTGTCACTGGTCGACTGATGAAATTCCTGGGTGTCACGGTGACCCTTCTCTTTATGCCTGTGCTTAGTCTTTTCGGTTTCGCAGCGATGGGTTTCGCGCCGGTTCTTCCCGTGCTCGCGGCGTTCCAGATTGCGCGACGCGCGAGTACGTTCGCGTTCATGCGCCCGGCGCGTGAAGTGTTGTTCACCGTTCTCCGCCGCGAAGACAAGTACAAGGCGAAGAGTTTCATCGATACGTTTGGCTATCGATGCGGCGACCAATTCGGCGTGTCTTATAGTGGCCTGAAGGCACTTGGTCTCAGTCTGAGTGCCATCAGTTACATTGCTGTACCCGTAGTCGCTGGTTGGTGTGCACTTGGTATTTGGCTCGGGCGCAAGCAGCGCGCCTTAGCCGAACCGCAATCGTCAACATAGCGGCGGGCCGAAAACAAATTGCGCTCGCCCGCGTCTGACGCGAATCGTTAATCAGCAACAATTAACGGAGGCAAAACAATGGCAACACGAATTGGATCGGCTGTTTGGGACGGCACACTGAAGCAGGGCAAAGGAACGATGAAACTCGGCAGCGGCGCATTTGAAGGCCCTTATTCTTTCTCGTCGCGGTTTGAGGAAGGAAAGGGAACAAATCCCGAGGAATTGATCGGAGCGGCTGAGGCCGGCTGTTATTCAATGGCGCTTTCAGCGAACTTGGAGAAGGCGGGACATCCGGCGAAGCGCGTCAACACGACCGCGACAGTGAAACTTGAAATGATTGGCGGCGGACCGAAGATCACCGCCATCGATTTGAAAACCGAAGCCGAAGTTCCCGGGATCGACGAAGCAAAATTTCGCGAGCAAGCGGAGCAAACGAAAAAAACCTGTCCAGTTTCGGTCGCGTTGGCCGGCACCCAGATCAATCTCGACGCCAGGTTGGTTTAGAGCTTTAGAGTTTCCTGCTCAGGCGCTGGGATTATTGAACCAAACTTTTTCACCAAGTCATCGAGCTTGGCGATATAGTAATCAACGTTCTCATCGCGGTTTTGCGGATCGAAGTCGGTGGCGAGCCTGGCCGCTTCGTATGCCGGGACCTTCTT
>QHPY01000105.1 GCA_003219215.1 Verrucomicrobiota bacterium
ATTTTTTCTCAACAGGGAAAAAGCCATTCCGATTAAAGGAAAAAGAAGTCCGCTCTCTTTGCTCAACGCACATTTTTTCTCAACAGGGAAAAAGCCATTCCGATTAAAGGAAAAAGAAGTCCGCTCTCTTTGCTCAACGCACTCAAAAGAAAAGCCACACCGCTCCCGATAAGAAGCGGCAGCTCGCGCGGACCGAGCGTCAGCGACGCACGGAGCAGCAAAAATAGGCCAAGAAATCCGAATGTAGCGGCAAGGGGATCTGCCACACCGGAGACGTAAGCGACGGCAGCGCTTTGAACCGGATGAATCGCCCAGACCAGTGCGGCGACTAGCGCCATCAGTCGAGATCGGCCGCGTTCAAGTCCGAAGCTGAGCAGAAGTTCTTCGGCGAAAAACAGCAACGCGATGGCCGCCAAGCCGTGCCAAAGCAAACTCGTTACGTGATACGGTCCGGGTCGAAAAGCAAAGGCCGCGTAATCGATCGTATAAATGAGCCGTTGAACAGGCCGGTAGAAATCCGAAGCGGTCGCGTCGACGAAAAGAAAATGGTTGAAACCCTCCGGTATCAATCGCCAGCTACGAATCAGCGGATCGCGCAAAACGAGTGCGGTATCGTCCCAGACAAAACCGTTGCGCACAGCCGGTGCATAGCTGATGAAGACAACAACGATTAGGATTAAAGCCGCCCAGATTTTTTTCACGACAAACGAGGAAATCAATAAGCCGTGCGTCTAGATTTGCGAATGTTTATGTCGATCTTGCGCGCAGTTTTTTTTGGAGTGGCAATGATTGTCGCCAGGAGCGCGCATGCTGATGGCGTCCCGGCGGATTGCTCGCAACTCATTGTGGGCGTCGCACCGGACTGGAATTCGATGCGCGGTAAGTTGCAATTGTTCGAGCGCTCACGCGGTGGATCTTGGACCGCGGTTACGCCGCCAGTGCCGGTCTTGTTTGGTAAAAATGGAATCGCGTGGGGCAGCGGCATCGGCGGTCAAGACGAGCCCGGTTTACACAAGAAAGAGCGCGATGGACGCGCGCCTGCCGGCATTTTCGCAATTGGCAAAGTTTTTGGTTACGAAACTAAACTACCGCCGGGCGGCGATTATCCTTATCACCAGGTCTCAGAAGGGGACGTTTGGAGCGATGACCCGCGCTCGCCGAATTACAATCGCCATATTGTCATCGATCCAAAAGATCCGCCCGACAATTACACTCACGAAAAAATGCGTTCGGGAGATTTTGCCTACCATTGGCTGGTCGAGATCCGGCACAATTCCGATCCGCCAGTCCCAGGCGCGGGTAGCGCGATTTTTTTCCACATTCGCCGCGGCGTCAACCGTGCGACGACGGGTTGCACGACGATGGCGGAACCGGAGCTTGTGAAAATGATCTCCTGGCTGCGCGCCGCACGACACCCGTGCTACGTTCTACTCCCCGCCGATGAGTATGAAAAAAAATGGCACGGATGGGATTTGCCGCCGCCGGAGAAGACTCCGGAGCGATAAAAACATCGCGACTCGTTGATTCTCGCGTTGTTTGACGTAGTTGTTAGGCAGACGCCCATGCGAAGACGATCCAATCCCGATTCGGAAGCGAATATTCGCCGCATTGACACCAAAGCGCGCGCGAAAAAACAAACGCACGGTTTTCAAGTGCACCTTTTGCGCGGAACGAATGCCGTAACGAGGATGTTTAGCGATTCCCTTTACGGCGGAAAGGAAGGCGCGCGGCGCGCCGCGCGAAAATTCAAGCGCACGGCCATCGGGCGCGCTGCCAAACGCGGTGCAAGATCGACATCGCGGCGGCGAAAACGGCGTTAGGGATTTATTTCGCGCCCGATTTTCCAGCACTCCACCAAACCCGGCGCAAAATCACGTGGTCGTGCCGTCATCCAGCCGTCAATGATCGTTGGCGGGAAAAATCGGCCGGCTTCAATCTCGCTTGGGTTCAGCCGCAACTCGCCAGCATGCGATCCGCGGTAGAGACAAATGAACTCATAACCAGTCCGCTCTGACGCCGGAAGCTTAGCAACCCTTACCAGTGGAATATCGACTCCAAGTTCTTCGCGGAGTTCCCGCGAAGCCGCTTGATCGTAGTCTTCGCCGGCGTTGACATGCCCGGCCGCGCTCGAATCCCAGGCCAGTGGATGTCGATCCTTCCATCGGGAGCGCATTTGGAGAAAGACCTCCCCAACGGGGTTGAAAATCAGGACGTGGACGGCTCGGTGGAGGAAGTTATTCGCATGCACTTTGCTCCGAAGCGCGGTCCCTTTCAGCCGGTCTTCTTCATCCACCACCGGGAACTGCTCTTCGGGCGCATCATTGATGACTTCCGCGTGTATCGGAGCAATCCGATTCGTTAGCGCGATCCATTGCTCGAGAGAAAGCTCTTCGGCGCGTGCGCGAGTATTCAACCCTAGCTCGACTGCTGCATCTTCCCAGTCCGGGAGTTCTTCCCGAATAAGTTTTCCGAGTTGTTTGCGTCGCTGGGAGAAACCGCGTCGCACCAATTTTTGAAAAGCTTTGTATTCGCACGCTGGCAGCTCTCGAGGGTCGCGCTCTGAAATTCGCACCAGCGCTGAATCGACTTCCGGCTTCGGAAGAAAAACACTCGACGGAACTTTTCGTAAATATTCCACGCGATGCTGCAACTGGACAAGCAACGTGAGCGCACCGTAATCGCTGGTCGCCGGCGCGGCGACGAGGCGCTTTGCCAATTCCTTTTGTAACATGAACAGCCACAGTGATATAGGACTTGGATATTCCAGGAACTTCATTAGCAGCTGACTCGAAATATAGTACGGAAGATTTCCGAGAAATTTTACTGTCGGCTTCGTGTACAACATTCGCGCATCGAATTCCATCGCGTCGCCGTGCACGATCTCAAGCGCGGAACTTCGAAATCTATCGCGCAGATATTCCGTCAGGCGTTTATCTTTTTCGATTGCGAGAACACCGGCGGCATTCGCAAGGGCAAGTTCTGTCAGCGCACCCAGTCCGGGGCCAATTTCAATGACGAAGTCTTTCGAACCGATGTTTGCTTGATCGACAATCCATTTTGCAAGGTTGCGATCGTGCAAAAAGTTTTGGCCGAGACTTTTAACCGGTGAAACGCCGACTGCCCGCAGAGTTGCAGCAATTTCGGACAGCTTCATTGAAGATCGACAACTTAGGCCGCGAAGCTTCGAAAATTAAACCCTTATTCACAAAATGCTGTGAATAAAACAGGCTGAAAGCGCCTCTTTATTCACAAGTTATTCAACGTCTAGATCTTCGTCGGCCACCGACCTTCGTCGCGGGGATTCTCGAAGAGAAATCGGCTCACCAAAGACGATAGCTTTGGAAAGAGATTGCGAAACCCGCAATCCAAAACCATAAACTATCTTTCGATCATGAGTTTGAATATCGAAGCGCTCTCGCGCGCGGCTACGGAAGCGCGCGGGCTCTGTATGGACGCAGTGCAAGCATCGCAATCCGGCCATCTTGGGCTTCCGTTGGGCTGCGCCGAAATGGGCGCGGTCCTTTATGGTTACGCCCTAAAATATAATCCGGATAAACCGCGCTGGATCGGGCGCGATTATTTTGTTCTCTCGGCCGGCCACGGCAGCATGTTTCTCTACGCGTGGCTGCATATGAGCGGTTACGACTTGGCGATGTCGGAGATCAAACGTTTCCGGCAACTGCATTCGAAAACGCCGGGACATCCTGAATTTGGAGACACGCCTGGAGTTGAATGCACCACCGGTCCGCTTGGACAAGGGGTCGGCAACGCAGTCGGAATCGCGGTGGCGATGAAAATGGCGGCGGCGCGGTTCAATTCGAGCGAACACCGCATTTTCGATCAGCATTGCATCTGTATTGCAGGCGACGGCTGTTTGCAGGAAGGCGTGTCCGCGGAAGCGAGCGCGTTCGCCGGACATTTCGGTCTCGATAATTTGATTCTGATTTACGATAGCAACGCGGTCACGCTCGACGCCCCGGCGAAGATGACGCAGAGCGAAGACACCGCTGCGCGATTCAAAGCCTATGGATTCGACGTTCAGGAGATCAACGGCCACGACATGCAGGCGTTTCTCGATGCCCTCAACAGCGCGAAGGAGAACGATAATGGCAGGCCAAAGTTCATCGTTGCGCACACGCTAATCGGGAAAGGGATTCCGGAAGTGGAAGGAACTTTCAAAGCACACGGTGAGGCCGGGGCGAAATTTGTCGACGCTGCGCGCAAGGGTCTGGGATTGCCGGAGGAACATTATTTCGTTTCGAAAGAGACCTACGATTATTTCACCGCGCACAAAAAGAAGTTGCTCGCGGAGTACGATCGTTGGGAAAAAATTTATAATGATTGGCGGAAGAAAAACGCCGAGGAGGCGAAGCAGCTTGAAGCCGCGATCGATCGAAAAGTAGATGTCGATCTTCTGTCGAAGATTCCCGAGTTTCCCAAGGACGCGAAGCTGGCGACGCGCAAAGCCGGCAGCGAAGCGCTCCAGCCTGTTGCGCAAGCGATGCCGTTATTAATCAGCGGCAGCGCCGATCTTCATGGATCGACCTTGAACTACATCAAGGACGGCGGGGATTTCACCCGCGAGACCCCGAGTGGTCGCAACATCCGCTTCGGAATCCGCGAACACGGCATGTGCGCGATCATGAATGGTATTTCCTATCACGGACTCTTCCGCGCCTCGGGCGCGACGTTTATGGTCTTTACCGATTATTGCCGGGCATCGATCCGACTCGGCGCGTTATCGAAATTGCCGAACATTTACATTTTCACGCATGATTCGATCGGCGTCGGCGAAGACGGGCCAACCCACGAGCCGGTCGAGACCGTCAGCTCGGTGCGAGTAATGCCGCAGATCGATGTCATTCGGCCGGCCGATCCGGAAGAAACAGCCGGTGCGTTTGCCGCCGCGGCGCAACGCGTCGACGGCCCAACTTTGCTCGCGCTTACCCGCCAGGTCGTCCCGATTTTGAACGATGTCGATGTTAAACTGCGTCGCGAAGGTGTCGCGCGCGGCGGTTACATCGCGAAGAAGGAAAAAGGCAAACTCGATTTGATCATCATGTCTTGCGGCAGCGAATTGCAGCACGCGCTCGCCGCTGCGAAAGAGCTCGGCGATGGCGCTCGCGTTGTTTCGATGCCTTGCTTTGAGCGCTTTAATCGCCAATCGGAAAAATATCGCGATGACGTTCTTCCCAAGTCGTGTCGTAAACGGGTTGCGATCGAAGCCGGAGTTGCGGAGATTTGGTATCAGTATGTTGGCCTCGACGGCAAAGTCGTCGGCCTGCATGAATTCGGTTTGAGCGCGCCCGGCGCCGAAGTAATGAAAGAGCGTGGTATCGACGCCAAGCACGTCGTTGAGGCCGCGAAGTCGCTCTAAAACGCTTCTTCCGGCTCGGCCACGTTGCGCGCGCGATCTTCGAAGCGAGTGAATTCTTTCAGGAAGGTGAGGAGAATCTCGCCGACTGGGCCGTTTCGTTGCTTGGCGATGATCAATTCGGCTTCGCCCGCCTTTTCCGCCCGCGCTTCTTCGTCTTCCTCGTAAATTTCCGGCCGCACAAGCAGCCCAACGAGGTCTGCGTCCTGTTCGATCGATCCCGACTCTCGCAGATCGCTCAAACGCGGTTTGCCGCCGGAACGTTGCTCAGGCTGACGATTCAATTGTGCGACAACGATGACGGGGATCTTCAATTCCTTGGCCAATCCTTTCAGTCCCGCAGAAATTTCCGAGATCTCGAGTTGTCGATTGTCCTGCGCGCGGCGCGATGTCGATCTTAGCAGCTGCAAATAATCGACGATGATCAGCTGCACGTCTTGTTGCGCCTTCAGGCGTCGCGCTTTGGCGCGTAATTCGAGAATCGTGAGACTCGCGCTGTCGTCGATGAAGATTTTTGCTTCGGCGAGTTTCGAAGCCGCGGCAGTCAAACTTGGGAAGTCGCGCTCGCCCAGAAAACCATCGCGCACTTTTTGCAGATTCACACGCGCGCGCGAGCAAAGCAGACGCTGAACGAGCTGCTGGCTACTCATTTCCAAACTAAAAACGCCCATCGGGCGTGCTGCGATGACGATCATCTCGGCCGGATGCATTCCGCTTGTCATGCGATCGAATTCAACAAAGCCGGTGGAAATTCCGGTGATGCCGCCTTTGCGCTCGTAGAGCTTTTCGATGGACTCGATCGCTTCCATTACCTGGTCCTTCATCGAGAGCATCTGGCCTTTGAAGCGGTCTTCGCCGACGGCGAAAATCCTTTGCTCTACTTCGTCGAGAAGATTGCCGACCTCATCCTGCTCCTCGTAAGCGCGGCGCACGCTTTCGGTGGAGGCGGCGATGATGGAGCGCAAAATGTATTTGTCCCGGACGATTTCGAGGTAATAGCCGAGGTTCGCGGCCGTCGGTACAAAAGTAAAAAGGCTCGTTACCAATGCGGCGCCGCCGACTGTCTCGAGCAAATTTCGATCGCGCAGAACTTGCGTGAACGTGATTAGATCGATCGCCTGGCCGGCGTTCCAAAGATCGACCAGCGCCTGGTAGATCGTTTGATGCGCCGGAACGTAGAAGTATTCCTCGTTAATTTTTTCCACGACTTCGGCAATCGCTTCCCGCGGTGAAATCAGCATTGAGCCGAGAACGCCTTGCTCCGCTTCTACGCTATGAGGCGGTGCGCGGTGAATATCCTGCGCAGAACCTGTGGGCGAAGTGGGAAAAACTCTTCCGCCGTTTCCACCCGGTCTGCCTCGGCCGGGCCCGTTGCCCGAATCTTTGCGAGGCGTCTCCCCAGTCCGCAAGGACGGTTGAGTCGCCATTTATTTGGTTTCTTTTTTTCTTCTGAAAAACGAACGGTGTTTTTTCTCAGGCTGCTCGGAAGCGCCTTGTTCAGCCCCGCGTTCGCGGGATTCCTGCGCCGATTTTACGTCAAATTTGAATTGAGCGGTCACATCATGATGGAGCTTGACCGCAACTTCGTGCTCTCCCGTGTCCTTAATTGGTCGCTCCAGCACGATCTTGTGTCGATCAATCTCCAAACCAAGCTCGTTCTTCATCCTCGTCACAATATCCTGGGCAGTGATCGAACCGAAAGCTTTTCCAGACTCGCCGGTCGCGAGCGTGAAGGTCAGACGCGCTCTTCCAATCTTTCGAGCCAGCTCCTCGGCTTCGTTCAATTCACGGGCTTCGCGTTCGGCCCGTTTCTTTTTCAAACTGTCGAGCTGACGCAGGGCGGCCGGCGTCACTTCATAAGCTTTGCCGCGAGGCAACAAATAATTGCGCGCATAGCCGCGGCGCACCTTCACCACATCGGCCTCGGCGCCGAGGCCGGGCACGTTGTCGGTTAAAATAACTTCAGTCGAGGGCATTGCAGGAAATTTTTTGCGAGCGCGAAGATGTATACAAGCAGCGCGTTCACACACTGTCAACGCGCGAACGAAAAATTAAAATTTATTTCGCTTGCGTTTCATTGACACCGGCTTTTTAAGCCGGTGTGGGGCCGCTCGTTGCATGTCGACAAGCCGTTTAAACGGCTTTTACCTCACAATCCTCGCGGTTAACACCGGCCTGAAGCCCGGTGTTAGTGGAAATCGCTCGGACTTAAATCATGCCGAGCTTCATTCGCCCGGCTTCGCTGATCATGTTCTGGTTCCAAGGCGGATCCCAGACCAGCTGCACATCCGCTTCATCGACACCATCGATCGACAAAATTTTGCTCTGCGCATCGTGCGCGATCGCCGGTCCCATTCCGCAACCAGGCGCAGTCAGGGTCATTTTTACTTCGACGCGCGTCCCGCCGTCGTCTTTTTTGATCAGGCGACAATCATAAACCAAACCAAGATCGACAATGTTCACCGGAATTTCTGGGTCGAAGCATTGCTTGAGCTGGTTCCAAACATCGTCTTCCGAAACTGCCCCGTTTGTTTTCGCGGTGGTCTTTTCCTTTGCTGCCGGCTTCGGTTTATCGAGACCGAGCGCGTCCAAATCTTTTTCCGCGATACGGGACAGTCCGTACGGCGTCGCGATCGTGTAACTGCCACCGAGCGCCTGAGTGATTACGCCCTGCGTTCCTCTTGCGAGCGTTAACTTCCGCCCGCTCGGGATCTCAATCGCCTCAACCTCCCGGCTTAAACTGAATTCCGTGTTCTCGTGCATCTCTAAAATTGTAGCGGCGGTCTATGACAGTCGCAAATATTCGGCTCGGATGGCGTTTCTGCCCGTGCCACGGCGTTTAGCAGAAATGCTCTACAACTTGCTTGGCTCTTCTAACAACTCGATCACGCGCTTGAGCAGACGCGCGGCGCCACCGCCGTCGATGCTCCGATGATCGAAGCTGAGTGTGATCTGCGCTTCCGTTTTCGGAACAAATTTCTTTTTTGTTTCGTCCCACGACGGAACCTTTTTTCCGGCGCCGAGGCCGAGGAGCAAAGTCTGATCAGGCAGGGGAATTGGCGTACCCCATTCGACCCCAAACGTTCCGAAGTTTGAAACCGTGGCGATGCCGCCGGCCTGCATGTCCGGCGAAATGCGGCGCTTGCGCGCAAGATCGACAAGCTCCTGATACTTTTTCACTAAATCGGCGAGCGAAGTTTTCTCGGCGTTGCGAATCACCGGGAC
>QHPY01000050.1 GCA_003219215.1 Verrucomicrobiota bacterium
GTTCTTCTCTTCCGCCGCGAGCTGGTGTAGCGCGTCGAAATCTTCGATCTCGCGTTCCAGTTCGTGAAACGGATTAATCAGCGAACGCAGCCGCGAGACTTCATCGACGTCACCTTGGGCGCGCTCGCGGTTGTTCCAAAAATCGGGCGCCGCCATCTGCGCCTCGAGCGCGGTCAGTTTTTCCTGGAGCTTGGGCAGGTCAAAGAAACCTCCGCAGCTCGCGCACGCGCGATTTCAAATCTTCGGCGTCAACGGTGAAAGTTTCAGTTGGCATAGGAAAAGATAGCGGCGCACCTCTTATTTGTCATGTCGAGCGAAGCCGAGACATCTCTAGATATTTCCCGGTGCGGACTAGCTGAGATCGACAGAAATAGTGAGAGGTCCCTCCACTTCGGTCGGAATGACAGAGAGCAAAAATTATCTGCGCGCCGATTCTTTGCGCTTGTCGGCCTGGGCCGCGGCGGATTCGACCCGAAAAATCGTTTCGCCTTCCTTCATCAGATCAAGACGGTCGCGCGCGATCGTTTCCAAATACGCCGGATCGGTCTTGAGCAGATTTACTTCGCGCGTTTGCTTTGAGAGCAACACCTGCTGCTCGTCCCGTTGTGCTTGCAGCTTGTCGATGTCGGCGTGGCCGATCTTCAATTTTTTGTAAGGCGGCACGAACAAGCTCACAATCACGAGCCAGACCGCGAGTAGCAGCAACAGAAGAAGGACACGGTTCCATCGCTGCCAGACGGTAGCTTCGCGACGCGCGCGGAAATCGCCGTAACTCTGATCCACTTCAGCGGACATTACCGCCGTAAATTGCTTTGTCACCAAGTTCTTCGGCGATTCGCAACAGCTGGTTGTATTTCGCGACGCGATCGGTCCGGGAAAGCGAACCGGTTTTGATTTGGCCGGCGTTGGTCGCGACCGCGATGTCGGCGATCGTCGTGTCCTCGGTTTCGCCGGAACGATGACTGATGATTGACGTGTAGTTATTTTTCCTGGCAAGATCGATCGTCGCCAACGTTTCGGTGAGCGTGCCGATCTGATTGACCTTGATCAAAATCGAGTTGGCAACGTGCTCCGCAATTCCTTTGCGCAAAAATTCCACATTCGTTACGAACAGATCATCGCCGACCAGCTGAATCTTAGCGCCGAGTCGCTTCGTCAATTTCTTCCAACCGTCCCAATCGTTCTCCGCGCAGCCATCTTCAATCGAGACGATTGGGAAGCGCGCGCAAAGCTCGGCGTAGTAATCGACCAGTTCGGCGGCGGATTTTTGCGAACCATCGGATTTCTTGAAGACGTATGCATTCTTATCGCAGTCGAAAAACTCGGACGACGCCGGATCGAGCGCTATAAAAATTTCTTTGCCTAACGAGTAGCCGGCCTGCTTGACCGCGGCCGCGATTGTTTCCAACGCGTCCTCGGCCGATTTCAGATTCGGCGCGAAACCGCCTTCATCGCCGATCGCGGTGGAAAGATGTCGATCTTTCAAAACGTTTTTTAGCGCGTGAAAAATTTCCGTGCCGTAACGGAGCGCTTCTGGAAAGTTCGGCGCGCCCCGCGGCATGATCATGAACTCCTGGAAATCGATCGGCGCGTCGGAATGCGCGCCGCCGTTCAAGATGTTCATCATCGGAACGGGAAGGACGCGCGCTTCAGCGCCGCCGAGATAACGAAAGAACGGAACATTTTCGGCGACAGCGGCCGCGTGCGCGACCGCGAGTGAGACACCGAGCAACGCATTCGCCCCAAGATTTTTCTTGTTCGGCGATCCGTCCAGCTCGATTAGGCGATTGTCGATCTTGGCCTGGTCGCGCGCGTCCCAGCCTTTGATCGCGTCCGCGATTTTCGCGTTCACGTTCGCGACCGCTTGGGTCACGCCTTTGCCACCGTAACGCTTCTTGTCGCCGTCGCGCAATTCCCACGCTTCATGTTCGCCGGTGCTGGCGCCGCTCGGGACCGCCCCGCGTCCGAGCGCGCCATTTTCAAGACGCACATCTACTTCGACCGTTGGATTTCCGCGAGAATCGAGAATCTCGCGCGCATGAATTTTTTGAATACTGGTCTTCGCCATGATCAGAGCGGCTAATGATGCGCACCTGTTCCGCATTCCGCAATCCGCATTCCGCATTCGACAGATTCTTGCTGGCAATCTTGCCGAGCGTGCGTACGGTGGGCGGTCATGAGGCCTGTCAGGCGATTCTTCGCCGTCGGATTTTTACTGGTTTGCTGCGCCGTGATCGGCGCGGAACCGGCCCGGCTTCCGGCCGAGCAAATGGCCAAAGCAATCCGCAACGATTCCATCAGCATTCCAACTCCGGGCGAACTTTTCGCGGCCCTGGAAAAACCGGGCAGGCCGAATTGGGTCGGCCAAATGCGCGGACCGGTCGCGACCAGTTACAAAAATCGCCCCCAGATCGCGCTCAATCTTGGCAGCTTGATCGCGGACGGATTTATCGCGGTCGAGGCGAAAGACAGCCAGCAAGTCAAAAACATCGGGACCGACATTATCAAGCTGGCGAAGGCGCTCGGTGTGAGTGAAAACGTGCTCAGCCGCGGCAACAGCATCAACGAGTTCGCCGAGAACGACGAGTGGGATGCGCTTCAGGAAGAATTGGAGGCGACCCAAAACGAAGTAAAATCGTCAATGCAATCGCACCGCGACCAGGACTTGATTATTTTAGTGAGCGTCGGCGGTTGGATCCGCGGCACTCAGGTTGTGAGCGCGGCCGTGATGCAAAATTACGACGAGCGCGCCGCAAAAGTCCTGCGGCAACCCGCACTGGTAAATTTCATCCAATCAAAGCTGAACGAAGTCTCGCCGGACGTTCGCGACGAGCCGCTGGTTAAAGAAGTGAGCGGCGAACTTCCCGGAATTGAAAAGCTGGTAACGTTTCCCGTTGGTAAAGCGCCGACTGCCGACGAAGTGCGCAAAGTGAACGAAGCCGTCGGCAAGATTATGAGCAAAATTCAGTCGAAAGAAGCGAAATGAAGACCTCGATGTCGATCTTCGCGACGATTGGCTTGGCGATAACGACGGCAGTCGCGGCACTCGAGAGCGACACCGAAGTCGCGGCGCGAAAAGCTGCGCTCGATCTGGCGGGCGCGTTTTCAAACGAAGGTTTCAAAATGCGCGACGGCCATTGGTCGGGCACGATCAAACCAAAAGAGCACGCGTTGATCGCGGTGAATCTTTACGCCGGAAATCAGTATTGGTTCTCGGTCGGAGCAACGGAGCCGGCCAAGAAAATCTCAGTCAACGTTTACGACGAAACCGGCAAGTTGGTTCAAACCGAGAGCTACAACGAAGGCGAAAAGGCTGCGGCCGGATTTTCGCCCACGAGCAGTGGCCAATATTACGTGTTGCTTGATCTGGTCGAAGGCAACGAGAGCAGCGTTTGCCTCGTCTACTCTTACAAATAAATCGGCCGCTCTGCGCCGAGCATTAGACTTTTCGCGCGCGTCTCATTTTGTTTAGGATGATCTGCTACGGGCATGATCTCGCTTCAGGTTTTTTATGAAGGCAATGTGCAAGGCGTCGGCTTCCGGTGGACGATTCGTCAGATCGCCAAGGGTTTCGATGTGATCGGCTGGGTGCGAAACTTGCCCGACGGCCGCGTCGAGCTCCAGGTTGGCGGTCAAGAGAGTGAGGTTTTTGCGTTCCTCGATTCTGTGATGGAAAGCGAGTTGCGTTCGCACATCGATAAGCAGACCCGATCGGCGCTGGCCGAACCGGTGACGGCGCGCGGATTCGATATTCGCCATGACTGAAGAAGCCATCGCGGTAGAGGGACTGACGAAAGTTTTTCACGTCCCCTTTCATCGAAAAGCGATCGTCGCCGTGCGCGATCTCAATCTGCGTGTCGGGCCCGGGGAAGTTTACGGACTGCTCGGACCAAACGGCTCCGGTAAGAGCACGACTTTGAAAATTATTCTCGGGCTCGTTTCACCGACGCACGGACGAACAAAAATCTTTGGGCGCGACAGTTCTTTAGTGGAAAGTCGCGAAGCTGTTGGGTTCCTGCCAGAGAACCCATACTTCTACAGATTTCTCACCGGCGAAGAAACGCTCAGATTTTTTGGCAAACTTTGCCGTCTGACTGGTTCACGGCTGAACGATCGCGTTCGCGAATTGCTCGAGCTGGTCGGCCTAACAAATGCGCGCGATCAAAGATTGAGCACTTACTCGAAAGGAATGCTGCAGCGGATTGGTCTCGCCCAAGCGCTCGTTAACGAACCGAAGCTGGTCGTCCTCGACGAACCGACCGCCGGCGTCGACCCCGCCGGCTCGCGCGCCATCCGTAATATCATTGCCGATCTTAGGCAGCGCGGCATCACCGTGCTGTTGTCCTCGCATTTGCTTACGCAAGTGCAGGAAATTTGCGACCGCGTCGGAATTCTCGCTCGTGGCGTTCTGGTCCGGGAAGGGCACCTCGAGGAATTGATCGCGATCGAAAACCGGACCGAACTGGTTTTGGAAAACGCGTCCGATGCGCTCATGAAGGAAATCGAAAAGCTCGCCGCCAATTCGAATGCAAAATTGGTTGAGCGCCGAAGATCGACAACCACGCTCGAGCGATTATTTCTCGACGCGACAAAGAGAAACGACGAAACCGAAATGTCGAAGCCCGAAGAAATGACGAAGTCCGAATGACAAACGACGGCGCTACGATCTCTCCAACGTTAGGGAATTCGTCATTCGGATTTCATTCGTCATCGGATTAAGCAAGTGGATTCTTCGCATCGCCTGTTTTCCTTTCAGCGCATCCTCGCAATTGCGGCGAACACCCTGACCGAACTAACACGGCAAAAAGTTTTTTACGTTCTCCTCATCTTCGCGCTGGTCCTGATCGGCAGCTCCGTTTTCATGGCGCGGTTCAGTTTTCAGCAGGAATTCCAGATCATGAAAGACATTTCCCTTGGCGCGATGTCGATCTTCAGTTCGCTTCTCGCCATCGTTGCAACGGCACGCCTGATTCCGCAAGACGTCGACGACCGCACGATTTACACGATCTTGGCAAAAGCGGTGCCGCGTTTCGAATATTTGCTCGGCAAACTTCTCGGCGTCCTTCTTTTGCTGGCGATCAGCGTCGTTCTGATGAGCGCGTTGTTCATCGTCGTTCTTTACGTGCGCGAACAAACCGTGGTGAGCGAAACGTTGCGCCAAATGAGCCGCGCGCCACGCGAACAGATGGATAACGCATTGAACGCAGTCCGCGCCGCAGGGCTCAACATCGACATCCTTGCGGGCGTCGCGGTCATTTATCTGAAGGCATGCTTGCTCGCGGCTTTGACGCTGTTCGTATCAACGTTCGCGACCACAAATATTTTTACGGTCGTGGTGATGGTGTTCGTGTATTTCATCGGCCATCTTCAGTCGACCGCGCGCGAGTACTGGCTGGAGCAACAAACCACCGGCTGGCTCACGCGCGCCTTTCTCGCGCTCGTCGCGCTGATATTTCCTGATCTTCAGGCCTTCAATCTAGTTGATGAGATTGTCGCCGGTGTCGCGATACCGCTTGCGTTGCTCGCCAATACAGCCCTGCTCGGGATTTTTTACATCGGCATCTACACATTGGCGGCGACGTTCGTTTTTTACGGCAAAGAATTGTGATCAGGCGTGCTGCTTACAATCTTCGCCTCTCCCTTTCCAAGGGAGCGGGCAGGATGAGGGTTGATGCTGGTGGCGACAGCCGACATCGAGCCCCTCACCTCAGTCTTCCCCCTTTAACCAAGGGGCGAGGTCGCCCATCCGACCTCGGTGACGTATGCTCTCGCTTATGACTCGCATCGCGCTCGTTCTCGGAATGCTGCTCGCGTTTGGCGTGATGAAACTTCCGGCCGAGCGCGCGCTCTCGCTCCAACATCGATCCGCCGCAGGCGGAAAATTCGACGATGTGGTAAATCTCGATCTCCGCGAAAAAATCGGACAGCTCGGGTTCATCGCCGCGCTCAGCGGGTTCCGCGCGATGCTGGCGGATTTTCTCTTCATCGAAGCGCACGTGGCTTGGGAACGCACGGAATGGGGGCGCGTCCTGTTTTTGTTTCGGCAAGTCACAACTTTACAGCCGCATGTCCCGCTGTTTTGGGACATGGCCGCCTGGCATATGGCCTGGAATGCCAGCGCCGCGGCAATGAATGACACATCACAGTCGCGTCTGGCTTTTCGCGTAAAAGCCCAGCGCGAATATTTCGCGCTCGGCAAAGATTTCCTCGAACGCGGAATCAAAAATAATCCGGATAAACCACAACTCTATGAAGCGCTTGCCCGGCTTTATCGCGACAAATTCGGTGATCACGCCAGGGCCTCGGAATTTTTCGCGAAAGCGGCCGCGTTGCCGGGCGCGCCGAGTTACGACAAACGCTTTTCGGCATACGAACTTTCGCATTGCGAAGGGCGCGAACGTGAAGCCTACGAGCGTTTACGCGCGCTTTACGACGGAGGCGAAAAAGAACGTCTGCCGACTTTGATCAAGCGCCTCAAGTTTCTCGAAGATAAACTGAACGTCCCGCAAGACCAACGGATTCCCTGACGGGGATGTCAAAACGTTAAAATCGTTGCAGTGTTACATCGTCGATAGATTGATCGCCCGTTTTAACTTTGTAACCTTTGTAACTCTTTTAACGTGTCGTCCATGCGCTTTGCCATTTTCAGTGACATTCACGCCAATCTCGAAGCGCTCGAGGCCGTGCTCGCCGACGCGCGCGAAAATAAATGCACCGATTTCGTTTGTCTCGGCGACGTCGTCGGGTACAACGCAAACCCGCACGAGTGCGTCCAGCGCATCCGCGAGATGGATTGTCCCATCGTCAAAGGCAATCACGACGAACAGGCGTCGCTCGTGGAATCGTCCCGCGGTTTCAACGAAATGGCCGAGGCCGCGATCCAATGGACGCGCGACAACTTGACCGATACGGACAAAGAATGGCTCCGCGCGCTGAAGTTGCAGCGGCAGGTGCGCGATTTCACGATCGTCCATGCGACCCTCGATACGCCCGAGCAATGGGGTTACGTTTTCAACAATCTCGATGCCGCGGCAAGCTTCACCTATCAGCACACCAGCGTTTGTTTTTTTGGCCACACCCATGTGCCGACGGCTTTCGTTCGCGATGATGGCGTGCAAAGCCAAAGAATCGACAAGTTGCGCATCGATTCGAGCAAGAAATATTTTATCAACACCGGTAGCGTCGGCCAGCCGCGCGATGCTGATTGGCGCGCCGCGTATTGCATCTATCACATCGACGATGCGGTGGTCGAACAACGGCGGGTGAAATATGATCTCGTGACCGCGCAGAAAAAAATCATCGACGCCGGCCTGCCCCGTTTGTTAGCGGAACGGCTCGCGATCGGAAGATAAGTAACAAGTGACCGGGGACCAGCAAGCCATATCCAATCAGTTTAACTTTTCAGATGCTCAACAATTTTGAATTCCGTTGTGTGTTTTTTCTCCGCTGAATTAACCTTCGTGTCCTTCGTGGTGAAACCATGGATTCGATTTTGATCATCAAGCCAAGTTCGCTCGGCGACATCGTTCACACGCTTCCGGCAGTGGCCGCGATTCGCGATGCGCACCGGAAAGCCAGTATCACGTGGGTGATGAATCCGGAATTCACGCCGCTCCTGCGGGGAAGTCCCGACGTCAATCACATCCACGTATTTCCGCGCCGTGAATTTGGCGGACTCGGCGCGCCGGTTAGCATGATGCCGTGGCTCAAAGAAACCAGAAAGCTGCGTCCCGATCTCGCACTCGATTTTCAGGGACTGCTTCGGAGCGCGTTTATCGCTCGGGTCAGCGGCGCGAAACAAGTTTATGGAATGAGCGATGGCCGCGAAGGCTCGCGTTTCTTTTACAGCCGCACCGCCAAAGTGAATCGGCGCGAACATGCGGTCGAGCGATATCTCAAACTCGCCGAGCTCGCCGGCGCGAGAATCGGCGATGCTTTACGCTGTCCTCTGCCAACGGGCGATATGTTGCCGCGATTCGATGAATTTCCGCCGTTTATTTTGCTGCACCCGTTCGCGCGCGGAAAGGGCAAATCATTGACCAACGGCGTGATCGAGGAAATTTGCCGCGCGTTCGCGCCAACCCGCGTCGTCGTGGTTGGAAAAACGAACCGCAATCTCGATGTCGCCGAGAATTGCGTCGAGCTCACCAACCAGACTTCACTTTTGCAGTTGATCCGGCTGATCCGCGTCGCGCGTTTTGTCATCAGCGTCGACAGCGGCCCGATGCACATTGCCGCTGCGGTCAACGATCGCTTGCTGTCGATCCACACCCGGACCAATCCGCGCCGCGTCGGTCCTTACAATTCGAATGCCTGGATTTGGAAAGACGGAAAAATTCTTTGCGTCAAGGAACTAGAAAACGCGAAGCTCAAACGCCATGGCCACCCATTTAAAACCAAGGATATCCCCGCCGTCGTCGAATTTATCCGGCCCCTCGTCCCGATCGACCCGATGCTGGCTTAGCTCGACGGAAGTGATGCGCGTTGCTTCAAAACGAATTCGGCGAGCGGGAGGTCGCGCGGATAAGTGATTTTGAAATTGAAGTCGTGATTCGGGACGAGGACGACTTTGCACCCGAGAAGCTCGACGGCTGAAACTTCGTCAGTCACCGAGACGTTCTTTTTTGCGACCAGGCGGTACGCTTCTTCCAGCAATTTTCTCGCAAAGACCTGCGGCGTTTGCATGGCGTAAACGCCGTTGCGATCGACCGATTCCTTGACGGCAAGATCGAGATCGGCGCGCTTGAGGGTGTCATTGATTGGCTCGGCGAGCGCGGCCGCCCCGCCGGTTGTCCGGCAAACGTCGAAAACACGCGTGATTTTTTCCGGCGTTATCATCGGCCGCGCGGCGTCGTGCACGGCGACGAAATCGGATTTCAGATTTAAATGATCGAGTCCGGCACGCACCGAATCGCTTCGTTCTGCCCCGCCCGCGACGATCTGTTTCACTTTTGTCGGTTGGCCGATGATCTTTCGCAATTCGCCCAGGCCGTCGGCGCGGCCGACCAAAATGATTTCTTCGACACAACTCGTGCGCTCGAACGCCGCGATAGTGTGGGCAATGATCGGCTTGCCGCTCACCAGCGCAAACAATTTGTCGAATCCCATGCGTTCGCTGCTGCCGGCGGCGACGATGATGGCGGTAAGCATGGATAAATCGTTAAATCGTCAAACCGATTCAGGAATCTCGATTCTCGAATTACGCGCCCAGCTGCTTTTGCACTTCAGCGCTGAGGCTCTTGCCGTCAGCTCGGCCGGCCACTTTGGCTTGCAACGCTTTCATGACCGCGCCCATTTGCGCTTTCGAACTGGCGCCAACTTCGGCAATCGTCTCCCGCACAATTTTTGAAATTTCGTCGGCACTCATCGCTTGCGGTAAATACGATTGCAAGATCGATAATTCCTCTTTTTCTTTCGCGGCCAGCTCTGGACGCCCGCCTTTTTCAAAACTTTCGATCGAATCCTGACGTTGCTTGACCTGTTTGCGAATCACCTGGGCCGCATCGGCGCCACT
>QHPY01000051.1 GCA_003219215.1 Verrucomicrobiota bacterium
AACTGTCCGGTTGCTGCCGCCGGTCTCGAGTTGCGCGGTGCGATCACCACGACGGCCCTGTATTTCTGCGAAGCGATCGTTACGGCGGCCCTGCATTTCCGTGAACCGATCGATATGATGGCCTTGCAGTTCCGCGAACCGATTGGTTTGGGTTCGTCGGTTGTTCTCGAATCGCGCGACACCATTGTTATTGCCGCCGCCGCTGAATGTTCGAGACGTAAACTGTCGTGGAACGAACGATGTATTTTCGCCACCAATCATGCGACGTTGAGAAAACTGCGGCATTGAGCGCATCGTCACGCCCGATGGCCGCGCAAACGTGTGATTGCCGCCTGAGCGGAATCCGGAGCTGGAATGCATCGTGGGCGCCGAACCGCGTCCGCGCGCAGGGCTCCTCTGCGAATTGTCATTGTTTCCGTGGCGATCTCCGGCCTGGGCGGAAAGGGCGAATGCTGCGGTGACGATCAAAGCGAGGAAAAGAACTTTATACGATTTCATAATATAGGGCTCCACTGATTGGACATGGTCACTCATTGAACCATTCAATCAATCCGTTGTTGCGGCTGCGTTTGCATCAATCTCTGACGTCCCCGGCTAACCGCAGCTTCCAAGGCGGAAGCACTTGGCAAAGGCGGCAGTTCCGTGGCTCCACATCGTCGTGATCGGCCTCCCGATCTCGTTCAGCGTCCGCTGATTTGGATAACGCTTAACAAAGAACCGCAGCGCAGCCGCTGTTTTCAGCGTTTCCGACTTCGAATTTAACGTTTTTTGTCGGCAGCGGCCTCTTTTGCTTGGTCGCGGGGCGATTCAGTCTGGGTCGAAATGATTTTTCCCGTTTTCGCATCAACCAGGATTTCGGTGATGTCGTGTGTGCCGGGTCGCGCGATATCGAACGACCAGACAATGCGACCTTTCTCTTTCTCGATCTCCGCGCTTCTTACAATCCCGTGAGAAACTTTCGCGAGCGCGATCTGTTCGGCCTTCCCCTTTGTGATCTTCGCCTGCTTCATTAACTCAACTTCGCTCGGTTGCGCGGCGAAAGTGCCAGTAGCGGCGAACCCAAGAACCATTCCGAAGGTGAGACTGAGCATTGATATTCTTTTCATACGATCTTCGACCGGTTCGCATTTGAAGCGTTCAACTGCTGAGAATTGTAGTGCGCCTCGGATCTTAACTCTTCAACGCAACAGCCCGACAACTAATGATGAAATTTTAGCTTCTTTTCCATTGTGAAAAGCGGCGTTCCCGCTAAGTCGTGCGGCCCATCCGGTGTCCGTTCAAAACCGAAGCGTTCATACAAGTGGATCGCGTCATCGAGAAATGGCGTTGTACTTAGAAGCAGGCGTCGGAAGCCACCAGCCCTCGCGAAACGTTCGACCTCCGCCAAAAGTATTTTCCCGATGCCCTGTCCTCTGGCGCTGGGGAGGACAGCCATGCTGCGAATGGAGAGGGCATCATCCTTTGCTACGGCTGCCACCGTGCCCACCAATCGGCCATTTTGTAAGGCTGACCAGACCGGTCCTTCATTCCAACGTTGCTCGATTTCACCTGGCGTAGGAGTGGTGATGGCAAAGGCCGCAGCGGTATACAACGACTCGTACTGGACGAACGCTTGATGCAACACCGAAGCGATCGATGCGGCCTCGTCCACACTCGCAAGCCGTGTCTCAATATTGCATTGTCGCTCGGACCTGCTCATCGCGATCACCGAATTCAAAGAATTTAGATTCTTTCGCCAGCAAAATAAATCCGCCGAGCTGGCCCCGGGCGATAAATTAAAGAAGAAAGGAGGAGAGATCGGTATGAAACTATTTTGCCTGGCCACTGCAATTGGGCTTGGGATGGCTTTGTCCGTCGGCGCGCAAACCACCACCGACGAACAGCAGCAGCAGCCGCAGCCGGCCCAGCCAAAAGGAAAAGCCAAGGTAGAACAGAGCACCGGAGTGCAGGAGAAGGCTTCGACTGGCACGGTTAAGGAAAAAGGGGAAGTCAAAGCCGAAGCCAGTAAACAAGGCGGAAACGTGTCACAGAGCACGACTGTGTTTCGACATGGGCAACAGACCAGCGAGCGTCTGTCCTTGCGTCGAACCATCCGCGAACGGACTGATACCCACTTCTCGATCGGTACCCACCCTCGGGATTGGTGGCTCAGGACGTACTCCATCGTGTTACTCGATGGCTGCCACTACTATCTGGCCGACGACGGTTGCTGGTATCCCGCTTACGGGTTTGATCCCAGCTGCGATTACCCGCCCGGCGTCGTCTTTTGCGACTGAAGCCTCGCTGAACAAAATTGGCGCGCGACCGCATCATAAGCCGCTTACGATGCGGCCGTCGCGCGCGGGCTGCGTTTGTTGAGATTCCGCGCGACTGCTTTCCGCGCGGGGTGCGCATTCTTGAAAGGGAGCCGGTGGTTTAAGAAAAACTGCTCGGCTCCCATCTGCGTACTGCGGTTGTCCAACAACAATTTCAGCTGGAGTTCACCCGTCCTGGTCGCCGTGGCGACCGCGGCGGGCGCTTTCTAATTCCTACTTTTTAATTCTAAGTTCTCTTCTAAGCCGAGAGTCCAAACGCCAACGAGGTGTTTCGTTTCCTTATATTCATGCGTCCCGCGGATTCCAAACGGGTTTGACCACGCTGCCCTCGCATATTCCGGCCGTTTTGGGCTTCTCGGACAGCTGCGCGGGCAATTATATTCTCGAAGGAGCATCAGCAAATGGTCAGCTTCGGGCATCTCATTGCGGTTTTAGCTGTGGCCGTTAGTGCCGCATCAATTGCGATAGCGGTGTACCAATATCGTCGCACCGTTCATCGGGATATATTTAGAGTTTACGCGGACAAGTACGACGCCATTTTACAGCCGGAGATTTATCCACAGTGGCAAAAGGCGTTGGCTGGCGACAACACCCATTGGGAAAGACTGACGCCGGTGATGATCGCGTACCTGAATTTAATATGGGAAGAGTGCTATCTCGCTGGCGATCGCGTGATTCCGAAGCAGTTATGGGAGCTTTGGCGACCGGAAATTCAAAGAGTTTTGCGCTCTGATTTTGCCAGGGAAGTAATGAACACCTGCGACTTTCACTTTCCCGACGAGTTAACGTGCGGCTCGGCTCAACCGGCGAGAGAGTTGCGCGGGTCGCAAATGTAAAATTTCCTGCTCAGCCTGCCCGCCGTGGCGGGCGAAAGTCTTCGGAGTTTGATCCCGTTTCCTATTTCAACGTCCGACCGAGATCTCAAGAGGCAGCGAGGGCCTCGGCGACATTGCGCCGTATTCGAAACGCCTGGTCCAGTCGTGACGTCTCAAAAATTATCTGGACGGTCTCGCGCATCCCGACCAGGTAGAGCTTGCCGCGGTACGCTTCGACCTTTTGCATTCCGTTGATCAGGACGGCCAATCCAGAACTGTCGATGTACGACACCTTGGAAAGATCGATCACCACCTTCTCCGGCTTATCTCTGATCAAGGCGCGCAGGTCGGCGGCGATCCGTGGCGAGACGCTCATATCAATTTCGCCTTCCAGCGCCAGGATGCGATGCGATCCCGGCTTGGCCTTACGAATTGGAGATCGGGAAACGGTTGGCCCTTGTTTCTCGCTCTCACTTTTTCTTTGACGCGATAATTCGCTGGGAGGACCCGGGTCAACCAGGATCCCTTCAGGAATTTGATTGGCAAACTGCAAGACCCTGAAACCGAGGTAAGACGGTGGAAGCTTAGCCTTCTTCTCGGGTGATAAGTCGGTTTGCACCGCCACGATCAATTCGCGGACGTGATAGAGGCTCTTGAAAACTCTGGTGATATTCCGGTTGGAACCAAACTCAGCGTTGAACCGGGCGGCGGCTTCCGCTGCAAGGGAATGCCAATAGCCCGGTTCAAAAGGGAGCCAGGTGCGCTTTTCGACTTCGCGTTCTGCCTCAGAAAGAGAAAGCCATTCGGCGAAGGTCATTGGTGAGAACAGGTGTCGGCGGTCGATTATGACCAGATTCCAGCCTATATCCAGCGCTAGCTTAAAGCGAGGGGCGCGAAATCCAATTTCTTCCCGCGCCTTTCCTTTAACACCGGATTTCCGAACCGAAGTTCTCTTTCCGTTTCAACTGCCAGTTCAACGGCAGTCAAAGCAAGTGCGGCTCGCACCTCGGACCTCGCACCTCAACTGCTCAACGTTCGGCCGTCAGCGTTTCCGCATTTCCGCGTTTCAGTTTTTCTATGAGATGTTTACTTCGGTCCCGTCTTCCATCGATCAGGCACGCTCGCGGTTAAATCGGTCTGAGCGTTTGCTCCGGTTTTCCAACGGTCGGGGACGGTTGCGGTTAAATTGGTCTGAGCATTTGATCCTTTTGGCCATCGACTCGCGAGTGAGCCGTCCGTGTTTGGCGTCGTTCCTATGCTGCTCGCGCTCCGCGTCGGGTTGTTTGCAGGAGCTGCGGCGGTTGCGGCCGCCGGCCGATGTCTCTCTCGGGGTTGTGGAGGAGGCTCAGCGGACGGCTGCACCCAAAAATAGGCGGCAATTCCGATTAGCACGACGGCGGCGATGATTTTTTTCATTTTGTGGCTGGTTTAATGGCAGCAGTAAACAGGCCGTTCCGGTCGGATCAGTCCACAAATTTTGCGATCAACAGCGCCCAGTGCGGCTCGCACCTCAGCTCCTCAACGTTCCGATGTTCGCGTTTCAGTTTTCCGGTACAGACGTTGCTGCTTTTAGGCGGACGGTGGAAAAGCCAGTGAGGATTCTTGCGGTCGACAACGAGCCGTCGGTTATCCTTTCCCTACGCTATGTCTTTGCCGGATCGCGCTATGACGTGGCCTGCGCGGAAGACGGCGACTCTGCCCTGGCGACACTCGATGCCAATCCGGATCCCTACGATGTGATAATTGTCGATCAGAAAATGCCGCATCTCAGCGGGATAGAGTTGGTCGAAGGGATCAGGAAACGCGGTATCACCAGCAAAATCATCGTGGTATCAGCGCATCTATCGGAGGAAGTTCGCGGCGCTTACGAGCGAATGGATGTGCACGTTATGTTCCCGAAACCTTTTAACGTCGATCAACTTCGCTCAGCCGTCGACCGTCTCATCGCCTGATTGGGCTCTCCGCGTTTCAGTTGTCCGATTTTTCGCGGTTCGTTAAGCGCTAACAAGCTGTTTCGCTTTTCCGAAGCGCGTTCGAGGGCGCGTTCTTGACTTACCGCGGGCTACCCGACAGAAAATAGATCGGCAGCCAACTCCTCAGCGCGCTGTTCCCATTTTGTGACGATCTCCAATTCCATGGTTCGCGAGCGCACGCGCCGCGACTTTCTTGCGCTCGCCGGCAAAAGCCTCGGTCTGGCCGCGCTTTCTTCGGCAACGGTCGCGTCGTTGCTGAAAAACGTGGAAGCAGCGGCGAAGACCGTGGCGCATTTGACGCCGGAGGAAGCAGCCATGGATGAAGACTACTGGGCCATCATTCAAAACTCTTTCACCGTCACGCGTGGCATCATCAATCTGAACAATGGCGGCGTTTCGCCCAGCCCGCGGATCGTGACCGAAGCGTTGGTGCGTTACCAATGGCAACAGGAAGACGCCACCGCTTACACCATGTGGCAAATCCTCGAGCCGCAATCGGAAACGATTCGCACCGGCCTGGCGGAGCTGTTCGGCTGCGATCGCGAAGAA
>QHPY01000052.1 GCA_003219215.1 Verrucomicrobiota bacterium
GGATTTTATTATTACCTGAAAGTAGTCCGCGCGATGTATTGGCAGCCGAGCGCGAACAACAGCGCAATCACAGTGAGCAATCTCTCGCGGGCAGTAATCGCCTTATTGATCATCGGCACGATTTGGTTCGGCATTTATCCGCAGCCGATACTGCGAGCAATTGGACCGCAGCGACAGCGGGTTGCCGAAAGATCGACAATCAGTCGTTAGGCTAAGGCGATGTCTCTAATCGCCTCTCCCCTTGCGGGATGGGAGAGGCGGAAAATGTAATTCGACTTCGCGAAACGCGAACTAATCGCTTAGCTCGACGTTCCAGTACGCAAGATCGACAAAGTGCCGCCAACTCTCGTGCTGCGGCGCGGTGAACGTGACGTGCAGGAACGGCCGCCACTTCGGCCGCTTCGGTTTGCGAATGAGACTCATCTGCGCTTCCTGCGGCAGACGATTGCCTTTGCGCGTGTTACACGGAATGCACGAGCAAACCACGTTTTCCCAAGTCGTCGTTCCGCCGCGGTCGCGCGGCACTACGTGATCGAGATTCAGATCGTTACGGTCGAAAGCCTCGCCGCAATATTGGCACATGTTCTTGTCCCGCTCGAAAACGTTGTGACGGGTAAATTTCACTTCCTTTTTCGGCAGCCGATCGAAAAAGAGCAGCACGATCACGCGGGGCACGCGGATCTTCCACGAAATTGTTTGGACCAGTTCGTGGTCGGGCGCGTCCGTCGAAAAATCGCGCCAGCCTTCAAAATCATGCGTCAGGAAGTTATTTGCGTCGTCCGACGAAACGACATGGGCGTGTCCGGCATAGACGAGCGAGAACGCGCGCCGCGCTGTGCAGATGTTGACCGCCTGCCAGAGACGGTTCAGCACCAATACCTGACTATTTAGCAGCGAGTGCAAATCCTCTATTAGCCTCGGTTATCACGCTTTGGGCGAAAATTATCGCCAAAGTGCGGCGAAACTATCACCCGCGTTTTCCCTTGTCAACGTGGCGGCCGGGTCGCCGCCTGCTTGCAGGAAATCCAAGAACCTGACATGATTCGTCACCGAATGCGGTGTTTTCTCCCCTTCCCTCCCAGTAAAGTTCCGGATTCGGTTGCAAAAAGGCGTAATATATTGCGACTTTTTGATGTCTACTTCTCGTTAGATGCTCTCGTTGCACAGGTTCTTGCTCTTGCAGCGTGCGCGGCCGCGCTGCTCAGCTGCAGCGGATCCACGGATTCCAAGCTGGTTGGTGGATGGAACAACTCCAGCCTCGATCCAACAGCGCGCGTCACGTACAGCCAGATCACACTTATTTCGCCCACGCATGGGACCAATCGCTCCAGCCAACTCCGAACGCGTTCGCGAGCGGGCACGCTGGCCGGATACACAAGTGAGCTAACTGTTATTAGTTATCTGTTATTCGTGGCGGATTGCGCCTGGCCGAGCTGCGGGTCGCAACCCGCTTCATAAAATTGCCGGGCAGGCGTTTTTCATCGTCCGGCACAGCGCCGGCAGCGTCGCCGAGATGTTCTTCTTCCGCCGGCAGAAACTTTTTAAACCGGTTCTTATCGATCGCTTTCATGAATGCTTCGTAGGCCGTGACCGTTCCGTTTTGCAACAGTGTAAAAATCGCGTCGTCCATAAATTGCATCCCCTGCCCCTTGCCGGAAATGATCACGTCCTGAAGTTTTTGGGTCGCGCCTTCGCGAATAATCGCGGATACAGCCGCGTTCGCGACCAGGACTTCGTTCACTGCGAGCCGACCCGAGCCGTCCGCCTTTTTCAGGAGCAGTTGTGCGAGCACGCCGCGCAATGAATTGGCCAGCATCGCGCGCGCTTGCGGTTGTCGCGCCACCGGAAAAACGTCCACCATTCGATCGACTGTCTTGCGCGCGTTGTTGGTGTGGAGCGTTCCAAAAACAAGCAGGCCGGTTTCGGCGGCGGTCAGCGCGAGTGAAATCGTTTCCAGGTCCCGCATCTCGCCGACGAGCACGATGTCGGCGTCTTCGCGTAACGCGGCTTTGAGCGCGACCGGGAACGATTCCGAATCGCCCGGAATCTCGCGCTGGGTAATGATGCTGCGTTTGTTGTCGTGCACGAACTCGATCGGTTCCTCGATCGTGACGACGTGCCGCGAGAAATTGTCGTTAATGTAATCGATCAGCGCTGCCAGGGTTGTCGATTTTCCGGAGCCGGTCGGCCCGGTCACGAGGACCAATCCGCCGCGCAAATGTCCGAATTCTTTGGCGACGATGGGAATGCCCAGTTGCTCCAGCGTCGCGATTTTCGCCGGAATCAATCGAAACACTGCGCCATAACCGTGCGCCTGCTTGAAATAATTGCAGCGAAAACGAGAAGCCGCGTCCATTTCGTAGGCGAAATCGAGGTCGCCGCGCTCCTCGAAAACTTTCCAGTTCCGCTCGCCGCAAACCTCGCGCAACATCGGCATCGTCTCATCGCGCATGAGCGGCTTCTCACGAATCGGCGCGACGTCGCCATGCTTGCGCATCTTCGGCGGCTGGCCCTCGCCGATGTGCAAATCGGAGCCTCCTTGATCGACAATGACGTTCAGAAATTGATCCAGAGAAGCCATGACTAAATGACGAAATCCGAATGGCGAATGACGAAGGAATGACAAAACCCAAATGACGAAAGCTCCGGTGACGAGGCGTTTTGAATTTCGGACCTCGTCATTATTTCGGGTTTTTTCATTCGTGCTTTGTCATTTCGCGAGTCGCGTTCGCATTTCCTGCTTTTGATCCGCACGAGCAAGAGCTTCTTCTGCGCTGATCAAGCCTCGGCCGTAAAGATCGGCAAGTGCATCGTCCATCAACTGCATGCCTTGCTTTTTCCCGGTCTGAATGATTCCGGGGAGCATGTAAGTCTTCGCTTCGCGAATGACGTTTGCGACGGCGGGCGTGTTCGTGAGCGTCTCCAAGGCGAGAACACGGCCCTGGCCGTCGGTGCCCGGAATAAGCTGCTGACTGATTACGCCGCGCATCGACTCGCTCACCATGGTTCGGACTTGTTCCTGTTGATCGGGTGGAAAGACGTCGAGCAATCGATCAAGCGTGCGCGATGCGTTCCCCGTGTGCAGCGTTCCCAAAACCAAATGGCCGGTTTCGGCAGCGGTGATCGCGAGCGAGATCGTTTCCAAATCTCGCATTTCACCAACCATGATGACGTCTGGATCTTCGCGCAGCGCCCCCCGCAGGGCAGCCGCGAACGAGCGCGTGTGCGTGTGCACCTCGCGTTGGGTAATGTGGCAGCCTTTCGGCTCCAACACATACTCAATCGGATCTTCGAGCGTGATAATGTGCTCGCGCCGCTCCGTGTTCACTTGCTCCACCAAAGCCGCCAGCGTGGTCGATTTTCCACTGCCGACCGAACCGGTGACGAGGATCAGTCCATTTTGATAGCGCGTAAGGAGTTTGAGATGTTCGGGCAGCCCGAGCTCTTCCATCGTGCGCACTTTTGTGTTGATGATGCGAAAGACGAGATCGACGCCGAGACGCTGCCGCACGACGCTCGTACGATATCGGCCGAACTTATTCGCGTAAGCAAAATCGGCATCGCCGCGCTCGTTCAGATGCGTTTTGTGCAGATTCGAAAGAAAACCTTCTGCGAGCGCGCGTGTTTGGTCCGAAGTGAAACGCGGTGCGTCGGTCCAAATCGGTTGCAGTGTTCCGTGCAGCCGCCAGAGCGGCGGCGCGTTTACGCCAAGATGAATATCCGAGACGCCGGCACTTTGTCCGATGGCCAGGTATTCATCGACATGCG
Source organism: Verrucomicrobiota bacterium (assembly GCA_003219215.1). Classification (GTDB taxonomy): domain Bacteria; phylum Verrucomicrobiota; class Verrucomicrobiia; order Chthoniobacterales; family UBA10450; genus AV40. The sequence continues at coordinate 3,769 of QHPY01000052.1, forward strand.
ACAGCGGGTGTGAACGCGGAGAGCTTTCCATCGATGTTGGAGGCATAACGCGCCGCGATTCTTATGCAGCACGACGGCGCGCGTAAACTCAAAAGCCTTTCGGCCCGAAACGCCCGCGCCCCGAATAGCTCCCGAGTTTTTTTTCGACAAGGTTCATAATCACCGGTTTGAGCAAACTCGCAGCAATCCGTAACGCTCCCAATACAAATCCCGCCTCTAACAGCGCGTGCTTGGATCTGGCGCCGCTTTTTGCATCGACATAAACTTTTTTCTTGCGGGTGACTACCGCCGTCACCAGCAAACCGATCGCAATCGCACCAACGATCCACGGGACTGGCTCGCGCCGGACCGAGCGACGGATTTTACTCGGCAAATCAACTTCCTCGCGAACACGGTTCAGTCTGAGCGCGAGATCTTCGCGCGACCGCGCGATTTGCTCTTTTAGCTCCGCGTCTGATTTGTTGTTTCCAGATTTTTTAGCCATTCACGATCCTTTTTTAGTTCGGCGGTGGTCGCGCGAAAGATCGGTCGCTTAATTCCACTGCGCGCAATCAGCAGAAGGATCAGCGCGATCAACAAATGCAGGCCGGCCGCAGCCAAGGCGGTCCACAGCCATGAGACTTTTGCCAAATGCGCGACCGCAACCACCGCGGTTGCGAGCAGAAAGACATATCCAAACGCGAAAAACAGAAGCGCCGCGACCAGGCAAACTGCGACCAAAATAAATTGAACGAGCGCCGCCTTTGATTCCGTGGCGAAGAGTTCGGCGCGACTCTCGAAAAAATCCGCGAGCGCGCTCGCGAGCGCGACCAAACTGCCGATGAAACCGGTCTGGCGCGTTCGACTTCTCGTCGGCGAATTTTCGCCAGCCATTCAGCAAATCGAGATCAGCGCCGAAAGATCAGCCCAAGAACAAATCCCACGCCGAGCGCGGTAAAGATTGCCTTGGTTGGATTCTCGCGGACGTACTCTTCGGCATCGTCCTGAAACGTCCGCGCGCGCGTTCGCGCATCGCCCAATGCTTGCTCGGCTTTGCCACGCGCGTCCGTCCAAGCTTGCTCAGCTTTACCGCGGGCCTCGGTCCAGGCCTGCTCGGCTTTGCCCCGGTATTCGCCGGCAATCGCGCCGGCCGCGTCCCGCAGATCCTCCGCCGCTTGGCGTGCGTGCATTTTGCTGCTCTCGAATTTGTTCTGCGCATCCGCCGCGGCGGGCGCTCGATGTGATTTGTTTTCTTCAGCCATGGTGGTCTCCATTTAAATTTCGTTACCGGAACTATCCGCGCGCTTCCGATCTTGAGCAAATCGCGCGCCGGATGTCGATCTTACTGTTCCCGAAAGATGATCCGGGCTTTGGTCAGATCATAAGGCGAAAGCTCCACCGAAACTTTGTCCCCGGGCACGATCCGGATGAAATGCTTCCGCATTTTGCCGGAAATGTGTGCGAGCACATTGCGTTGGCCGCCGAGATCGACCCGGAACATCGTCCCCGGCAAAACCTGGGTCACGGTCCCTTCCGTCATGATCTGTTCTTCCTTCGGCATCGCCGCGAAATATATCCGCGAACGGTGCGTCCCTCAACCGAGCCTTTAGCCGTTTCGCTCTGCGAAACGCTCCGAGTCGAGGTGGCATTGCGCGTCGCAGAGCGACGCGGCTACCGGAAGATGTCAAGCTTAGCGGACGTCTTCGAGCGAGACGCTTGGCAAGTATTCGCCGAGTTCCTGACGTTTCCACCACGCGCCAGTTTCGCGATGTTCCTCGGCAGTCGTGAAACGATAGCGATAAAGGGTCGCGCGAACGTAGCGCGGCGGAGTTTGCGGAAACGGATTTCGTTCGAACAGCGCAACGACTTCCAGTTTGCCGTGCAACAGGCAAATGACTGTTTGAACAAACCACGGATTCTGTCGATACGACCCGAGCGCGGCAAACCACATTTGCCAATCGAGCCGAGGCTGATGCGGCGCGCACCAGCCCGGCGCGCGCATTACGTCGCCCGGCTTCCATTTAAATTCGTAAGGCTGCCAATCAAGTCCGTCAGCGCTCGCTTCGATCACAATCTCGCGCCGATCTTTGGTCATCACGCGAAAAAGACCGTAACCGTTTACAATTCGAAACGCCTCCGCTCGAGCGTAAGCGGATCCGAGCAGGCGCGACCACTCCGCTTCCGGTTCGAAGGCGCTGTAAATCAGCCGCGCATTCAGCGGCAAAGTCAGAACAATGACAACGGCCGCGGCGTAGATCGACAATCGATCCGCTAAGTAGTGGGACACGACGGCGCATGTCCCTCCATCGGTTTGGACGGCGCCGCGCTGTCGACGCCAAATCGCATCATCGATGAGCAACAAACACAACGCGATGGCGAGCAAGTTGAAGAAACAATAGTTCCCCGTCGCCGCGATTGTGATCTGGAGAAAAACGAGAAGCCCACACGCAAGCAACCGCAATCGGCGCGGCGCCCAAATGAAAAACGGAACGACGATTTCAACGACGAGGCAGAGCGCGACCGAAAATTTCTTGAACCATTCAGGACTTTGATCGGCCCACCAACCGATCACAGTCGGCAATGGTTGCGACCAGTAGTGGTAATCGAGCGCGGTCAGGTCCCACCATGAATCATCGCCACTGGTGAGTTTTACCACGCCGGACATCACCATGAGTTTGAACAGCAGGAGCTTGAGCAGAAAAATCGCGACGCGAGAAACAGGAGGATCGAGTCCGCGTTTCGGCCAAAGCCGCCATGGCGCGAGAAAGATCGACAAGAAGCCCGTCTCAATGAGGAGAATATCCCATTGAAAACTGAGAAATGTTTGGCCGGCGATTGTGAGCGAAAGATAAAAAGCAACCAACCCAACGAGTGACAGTGCTGGCGCGATCCCGAAAATCAGGAGCAGCGATAGCGCGACCCCGCCGCCGCAGAGAAAATGGAGGAATGCGTCGCTCGAACTGAACCAGCACAGCGTCGGTAAGATCGACAATGCGCGGTCGCCAAGTTGAACGCGGGCCGCCGGAAGAAATTCGCGCGCTGGAGTAATTCCATTCGACCCGATGAGTCCGTCGATCTGGACCCAGAGCGAGACGAACGCGATCAGAAAAATCAAACCGAGCGCGCGCAAAAACCATCGCCGCGCGACAAAATAAGTCGGCGGGCGAACGTCATTGCCCCAGAGAAGTCGCGTGATCGCCGAAGCAAACCGGCGATTGAGCGAAATAATTTTGTAAAAACTTTCCGAGACCGACGCGAAACCACGAACATGATAGTAACTCCACGCCAACCACGTTTTCGAAGATCGACAGCGTAACGATCGAAAGACAGCTTCCGCTCCTGAAAAAACGGCGCCGTCGGTCTCGACATAAATGACCGAGCGCTCAAATTGTTCACGCGGAATTTCTGGAAATCTGTCGCCGACTTTTTGGGAAATTTCGTAATCGACTTCATCGCGCGTGATTTCCCGCCAGCGTTCGATCCACCGCCGGCAGAAATGGCAATTGCCGTCCCAAATCATGAGCGGCTTTGGCGGCGGATTAGAAACGCGTAATGGCATATCTTGATTTCGAGCGCACAGTGGATCGGCCGCTCCGTTGGGCGATGCTATTAATTTTGCGGCTTCGCCGCCATTTTTTACGTCGAGCAAGGGATTGCTCGATCCACCTCACCTAAATTCTGCCCAAATCGGCGCATGATCAGAAGGATCTTTGCCTTTGCGCATCTCGCGATCGACGCCGGAGGCCGTGCATTTCTTTGCAAGCGACTCGTCAACCAGGACAGCATCGATCCGCAGGCCGCGGTTTTTCTGAAAAGAAAGCATCCGGTAATCCCACCAGGTAAAAACGCCGGGCTCCTCCGGATGCAATCGCAGCGTATCGCGCAAACCGATTTCGCAAAGCTGCTGAAACGCCGCGCGCTCGCCGTCGGAGCACATGATCGCTCCGCGCCACAGCTGTGGATCATGAACATCAACATCTTCCGGCGCGATATTGAAATCGCCGCAAATCACAAGTCCGCCATTCGGATGGACTTGTCCCGTGGCGAGATCGACATCTTTCTCTTTGGCCAGGCAATCACGCAATCGCGCGTACCATTCCAATTTATATTTGTAAGCCGGCGAGCCGACGGCCTGGCCGTTCGGCGCGTAAATGGAATAGACTCGCAGATTTCCGATCGTTGCCGAAATCACGCGCGCTTGCGGATCGACCACTTCATCACAAAGCGATGCGCGAACATCTGTCAGTTTCGTTTTCGAAAGGATCGCGACGCCGTTGTAAGATTTCTCGCCGTGATAAGCAGCGTCGTAACCGGCGGATTGCAGCGCCAGCGTCGGAAATTGTTCGTCGGTGCATTTCGTTTCCTGCAAACAAACAATATCGGGCGCGGTATTTTCCAGCCACGCGAACAATCGATCCTGACGTTTGCGCAGCGAATTGATGTTCCAGGAGACAATTTTCACTAGAATTCCAATTCCGCGCCAGGCGTCGGCACGATGATTTCTGAATTGGGCAAATCGGACGCCAGACGCGCACGCATCCACTCCACCGCCAAAGGATCGCCATGGACGAGTAACACTTTTTTCGGCGCCAGCCGCTCCGCGAATCCAATAAGCGACTCGCGCGACGCGTGCGCGCTGAACTGAAATTGTTCGATGTGACAACGCACGCGTTGAGGCGCTTCGCTTGGATCAAGCGTCACCTGTTCGTTTGGCAGGGCGTTGCGCAGAATTCCGGCGGCCGATTCCGGATCAGCGTAACCAACGAAGAAAATGGAATGCCGTGGTTGATCGACGATTCGTTGCGCGAAAATGTTGGAAAGTGTTTTTGGAGTCATCATCCCGCTGGAGAGCGCGTAAACACGTCCCGCCCGTGTTCGAGCCTCGTGAATGGTTTCGGCGTTCAAAACAAACGGGCGCAATTCATCCATCAATTGCAGACGCGGAAGCTGACGCCGTCCCGTTTGCGCGCAAAGATCGTAAATGTCGCTGATCTTTGAGCTGAGTCCGCCGATGTAGATCGGAAAATCGAGAATTTTTTCCCGGCGCAATTTGTAAAGCATCGCCAGCACTTCCTGCGTTTTTCCAAGCGCGAACACAGGGATCAGGACGCAACCTCCGCGCACAAATGCGTTTTCAATCGCCTGCCCGAGCCGTTTTTCTTCGCCTGCACGCGACCAGGTCGCGGGCACCGGCGTATCGCCCCGCGTGCATTCCATAATGAGGATGTCGATCTTCTCTTCGGGAAAAACCGCCGCCTGCGCGATGGTTTGGTCATCAAAATTAACGTCGCCGGTGTAAAACAGCCTGCGTCCTTCAGCACGAATGAGAATTCCAGTGGAACCAAGAACGTGTCCGGCGTCGAAAAATTCGAACGTAACTGCGTCACCGTCGGGATTCGGTGCTCGCTCACCCGCAAGCGTGTAAGCCTGCCGCAAAGCGCACGATTGCCAGCGCTCGGTAGCACGATCGGTTTCGCGATGGGTGAAGAGCGGATACAAGGTCGTTCCTAACTGTTCGCGTTGGCGCGTCATCACGTTGACTGAGTTATGCAGCAATACACTGCCGATTTCCGTCGTCGGCTCGGTCATGAAGACGCGCGCCTGCGGTTGGCGCCGCATCAAGACTGGCAACGTGCCGATGTGATCTTGATGCGAATGCGAAACAATAATCGCGTCGAGCCGGCGGTCGCCGAGCGCTTTCCAATTCGGCAGCGCTTCCTCCCCTTCGAACTTCGGGTGCATCCCAGAATCGAGCACGAGCCGACGGTCGCCGGCCTCTAAATAGTACGAATTGGCGCCAATCTCAGTTCGGCGCGTCAGGTTGATGAATTTCAAATGAACTTTCGCTCTTGGCGCTTTACAGCCATTCTCCCAGAAGGCGCAGCCAGTTTCCGCGCAAAATCCTTTCGATGTCGTCGTCAGTGAAACCGCGCTCGATCAATTTGCGCGTGAGATTTGTGGCGTGCGAATGATTTGTCAGGTCAGGGATAAAATGCGGCGTCGTCAGTTTCTCGGCCATCCACTTCTTCTTTGATTCCGACCATTGCCGGTAAATGAATTCGAAGAAATCGAAGCCGATCCCCACACAATCGATGCCGATCAGACTCGCGACGTGCTCGATATGATCGACATAACAGTCCAGCGTGGTCTCCTTTTGTGCGGGA
>QHPY01000053.1 GCA_003219215.1 Verrucomicrobiota bacterium
AAAAAGGTTCTCGACGCAAAGGGCGAGCCGGTCCGTGTTCCTGGAATGTTGAAGCACGTGAAAGCGATTGGTTGGTTCGTGAAGGAATATGGAATCGCGCAAGTGTCGATGAATTTGACCAACATCGAGGAAACGCCGCTGCATGTCGCGTTCGACGCATGTGTCGAGTCGGCGATCAAGCGCGGCTTGCGCGTCACGGGTTCCGAAATTGTCGGGATGGTGCCGAAGAAATCGTTGACCGATGCCGGCCGTTATTTTTTGCGCAAACAAAAATGGTCGGAAGGCGTTTCGGAGGAGGAGTTGATCGACATCGCGGTGAAGTCGATGAGTTTGAGCGAACTGAAGCCTTTCGATCCGAAGGAAAAAGTGATTGAATTGAAGATCGAAAGTCCGAGCCGGACTGGCACTAAGAAATCGCTGGTGAAAATGAATCTGCGCGAATTTTGCAACGAAACGTTGAGCGACTCGCCTGCGCCGGGCGGCGGATCGGTCGCGGCGCTCATGGGCGCGCTCGGGGCGTCGCTTGGGGGAATGGTGGCGAACCTCTCGGCTGGCAAACGCGGTTGGGACGATAAACTTGAGTATTTCAGCGAGTGGGCGGTGAAAGCGCAACAGCTCAAAGACGAGTTGCTGGCGCTCGTCGACGAAGACACGGCCGCTTTCAACAAAGTGATGGACGCATTGGCGTTGCCGAAACAATCCGGGGAAGAAAAAGCGTCTCGCGCAGCCGCAGTGGAATCAGCGACGAAGTACGCGGCGGAAATTCCACTGAAAGTGATGGAAACGGCGTCGAAATCGTACGAGTTGCTGGCGGGAATGGCCGAGAAGGGGAATCCGAATTCGATTTCGGATGTAGGTGTCGGAATTTGTGCGATCCGTGCGTGCATTGATGGAGCAGCGTTGAATGTTCGGATTAATCTTGCCAACCTGAAGGATGAAAAATTCAAATCCGATCTTCAGAAGAAAGTCCGTAAACTGCAGGCAGATTCAGAGTCCGCGTTCAAGAAAATCGATCAGATCGTGCAGAGCAAACTGACTTGAAGTCTCTCGCTCTTCTTCACGCGTCGCAGCTGGTCACGCTTTCAGGTCCGAAGCGTCCACGAGTCGGCAAGGAATTGTCCGAGCTCGGAATCATTCGTGACGGAGGAGTGCTCATCCGCGACGGCAAGATCGACATCGTCGGTACGAGCGAGGAGATCGAGAAGAAAGCGGCGGGCGCTGAGATCGTCGATCTTGGTGGGCGCGTTGTTTTGCCAGGATTTGTCGATGCGCACACTCATTTGGTTTTCGCTGGAAATCGAATCGACGATTTCGAACGCCGCTCCCGTGGCGAGACGTACGAACAAATCGCTAAAGCCGGTCGCGGGATTTGGTCAACGGTCGAAAAGACGCGCGTCGCGAGCGAGGCCGATCTTTTCGCGCGGGCCAAGAAACATGCGGAATGGTTTCTGAAATGCGGAACCACAACCGTTGAAGTGAAATCGGGCTACGGCCTCACACTTGAGGATGAATTGAAAATTCTGCGCGTAATGCGCCAACTCAACGAAAAGACGGCACTCGAGGTTGTTCCAACTTTCCTGGGCGCGCACGCGGTCCCGCGCGACACCTCGCCAGGCGAATATGTCGATCTTGTGATCAACCAGATGTTGCCACGCGTCGCGAAAGAAAAACTGGCGAAGTTTTGTGATGTCTTCTGTGAGCGCGGTTATTTCGACATCGAGCAATCACGCGAGATTCTGACGGCAGCGAAGAAGCTTGGGCTCAAACTTCGTGGCCATGTCGATCAACTGACAAATTCAGGCGGCGCGAAATTGATGGCAGAACTCGGCGCGACAACGGCGGATCATTTGGAAAAAACGGCCGACCAAGGGATCACGGCGTTGAAATCTCGAAACGTGCAGCCGGTCCTGTTACCCGGATCGGTTTATGCACTTGGATCGACATCCTATCCGCGCGCGCGCGAAATGATCGAAGCCGGCCTCGCCGCCGTTCTCGCGACTGATTTCAATCCGGGTTCGTCACCGACACCGTCGATGCCGATGGTTCTATCGCTGGCCTGCACGCAAATGAAAATGTCACCCGCGGAGGCGATCACCGCGGCAACGATCAATGCGGCATATTCTTTAAGTCGCGGCGATAAGATTGGGTCGCTGGAGGCGGGCAAGCTCGCAAACATCGGGGTGTTCGATTGCGAAGATTACCGCGAGCTCGCGTATTGGTTCGGTTTTCCGCAAACGCATGCGGTTTACGTTCGCGGGACAAGAATCTGCTAAACACGCCAAAGGGCGCTAAAATTTCGAATTCAGCGAATCTTTTGGGTCATTTCGCAGATAGTTTCTTGTTCGACCGGACAAAAATTAATGCGACGCTCGCAGAGCGCCGCTACAGTAAATGTTGATGAAAGTGCAGGTAGAAGAAAAGCCGGAATCGATTTCGACGCTGAAGATCGAATTGCCGGCGGATGAGGTTTCGAAGGAATGGGACACAATTGCCAACAGCTTTGCGCGGTTCGCCAAGATTCCCGGCTATCGGCCGGGCAAAGCGCCGCGGGCGGTGATCGACAAACGATTTCGCAAGGAAATTCAGGACGAAGTGACAAAGAAGCTCGTCTCGAAGAGTTATCGGGAGGCGATCGAGCAGAAAAAATTGCGGGTGGCTTCGCTGACGAATTTGGAGGACGTCCAGTTCGGCGAAGATAAATCGATGCGCTTCCAGGCGACGGTGGTGACTGCGCCGGAATTTAAATTGCCCGACTACAAAAATATTCCGGTCGAGTTACCAGACACGAAAGTGACCGAGGCGGAGATCGAAGCGACGCTGGAGCGGTTACGCGACCAAAGCGCGGACTTTGTCGATGTGCAGGGGCGCGGCGCGCAGATGGAAGATTTCGTGGTAGTCGATTTTGAAGGAACGGTTGACGGTAAACCGATCGGCGAAGTCGCCCCGCAGGCGAGCAAGAATTTACACGGCGGCCAAAAATTCTGGCTGCATTTGGCGGCGGACAATTTTCTGCCGAAATTTTGCGAGCAGATCGTTGGACAAAAGCCGGATGAGACGCGCACGCTGATTGTCGATCTTCCGGCGGATTTTCTGGTTAAAGAATTGGCCGGCAAACAAGCCAGTTACTCGGTGACGCTGCGGGAGATCAAAGAAAAGGTCTTGCCGGCCGTGGACGACGCCTTCGCGAACAAATTGCTCCCTGGAAAATCGCTAGCCGATCTTCGGCACACGATCGAACACGATCTCGAGCATGAAAAAGAACACGAGGTCGAACGGGCGAAGGAGGCGCAGATCGTGAAATATTTGCAGGAAAAGATTCAGTTCGATCTGCCGCCAAGTTTGCTTCGCAACGAGACGAAGCGGGCGCTGGCTGAATTGGTGCAGCGAAATCGCGCGCGTGGAATTCCTGACGAAATGCTGAAGGACAAGGAGAAGGAGCTAATTGAGACTGCGGCAAGCGTCGCGCATCACCGGTTGAAAACGAATTTTATTCTCGAGCGAATAGCCGAGCAGGAAAAAATCGAAGTCCGGCGGGAAGATATCGATCTTCGGATTCGACAGGAGGCGCAACACTACAACATTTCCAGCGATAAAATGCGGAAGGAACTCGAAGAACACAATGGCCTTAACGCGCTCGCGGAGCAGATTCTGCTCGGCAAGACTCTTGATTTCCTAAAGGCGAATGTTAGCGTCCAGCCGGTTTCCCAAGAAGAAAAGAAATGAACGAACGTAGCGAAAATCTCTCGCAATCGGTGCTGGTGCCGATGGTGGTGGAGCAGACTGGCCGTGGCGAGCGCAGCTATGACATTTATTCGCGGTTGCTCAAAGACCGCATCGTTTTTATTGGAACGCCGATTGACGATCACATTGCGAATCTGGTGATCGCGCAGTTGCTCTTCTTGCAGATGGAAGATTCGAAAAAGGACATCAACATCTATATCAATTCGCCGGGCGGCAATGTGACGTCGGGGCTGGCGGTTTACGACACGATGCAGTTTCTAACCTGCGACGTGACGACGTATTGCCTCGGCATGGCCGCGAGCATGGCGGCGGTTCTGCTTTGTGCGGGAACAAAAGGCAAACGATTCGCGCTGCCGAACTCCGACATCATGATCCACCAGGTCTCGGGTGGCGCGCAGGGTGCGGCCAGCGACGTCGAGCGCCAGGTCGATTATATGTTTAAGTTGAAGAAGCGCCTGATCAAAATTATTTCCCAGCACACGGGCAAACCTGAAGAACAGGTGCGGCTCGATTCGGATCGCGATTATTACATGTCAGCAGCTGAGGCGAAGACCTACGGGTTGGTAGATGAAGTAATTAAGTCTCGCAAGGAAGTGAAAGGACTCGATGGCGCCCACTCTGGTGACCAGCCAGAACGCAGCTCCGGACGGAAATCGGAGGAATAGAAGCTGCTCCCTTAACGGAAAAATATGGCGCGCGCGACCAACCTCACCATGTGCTCGTTCTGTGGCAAGAGCCACGCCGAGGTGCGCAAGCTCATTGCCGGGCCGGGCGTTTATATTTGCGATAGTTGTATCAACGTCTGCAAAAGTATTCTCGACAAGGAACTGAACGAAGACGCGCGGCGGCAATCTTCCAACATTCGCGTCCCGAAGCCGCAGGAGATTCGCCGGATGCTCGACCAGTACGTGATCGGACAGGATGTTGCCAAGAAAACGCTTTCGGTGGCCGTGCACAATCATTTTAAACGGGTCCTGCAAACATCGTCGCCGACCGATTCTTCGGCGGCGTTCCAACCCGATCCGTTTGCCGAAGTTGAAATCGAGAAGAGCAACATCCTTTTAATTGGACCGACTGGGTCCGGCAAGACGCTCCTCGCTAAAACCCTGGCTCGAATTCTCGATGTTCCATTCTGCATTGCGGACGCGACCACGCTGACAGAAGCCGGTTATGTCGGCGAAGACGTCGAGAACATTATTTTGCGCTTGTTGCAGAACGCCGATTACGACGTAAAGCGTGCGGAGATCGGGATCGTTTATATCGATGAGATCGATAAGATTGGCCGCAAGACCGACAACGTTTCAATTACGCGCGACGTTTCAGGCGAAGGCGTGCAGCAGGCGTTGCTTAAAATTCTCGAAGGCAGCACCTGCAACGTTCCGCCGCAGGGCGGCCGGAAACACCCGCACCAGGAATATATCCAGGTCAACACCGAGAAGATTTTGTTCATTTGCGGCGGCGCGTTCATCGGACTCGACAAAATCATTCAGAAACGGATCGGACAAAAAGTGATGGGCTTTGGCAGTCCGACGCTTGAAGTCGAGGAGGCGGCGCGCAAAGAAGCGATCCGGCACGTTGAGCCGGAAGATTTGCTTTCATTCGGAATGATTCCGGAATTTATCGGCCGTTTGCCAGTGGTCAGTTCACTGGATGCCTTAACTGAAGAAGAGATGGTGGCAATTCTGACTGAGACAAAGAACGCTATGATCAAGCAATACACTAAGCTCTTCTCGATGGAAGGTGTACGGCTGACGGTGACCAAAGACGCGTTGCGCGCTCTGGCCGCGCAATCGGTCACGAAGGGTACCGGTGCTCGCGCGCTGCGCTCGATGCTCGAGCGGATCATGCTCGACATCATGTATGACGTGCCGAGTCGGGAAGATATCGCTGAAGTCACGATTAATCGTGCCGTGGTCGAAGGCAAAAAGCTGCCGCTGATTCGCAAGAAGCAGGACAAAGACGCCGCCTGACGGCCTTCGGCCGCAGGTTAGAAAAGTTAGAAGCGTTACAAGGTTAAAAGGGTGGCGGGCGACGTGCACGACACGCATCTGGCCTTTATCGCGCGCGAGATTTTTGCGCTGGGCTTACGGATCGAGGAACGCCGAACGGTCGGTGACGGCGCGGCGATCGGTGAAAGCCTTCGGGAATTATTTTCGCGGGCGGAAATTGTCTTCGTCACAGGCGGGCTCGGTCCGACGAGCGACGACATCACTCGAGACGTCGTTGCTAAGTTGCTCGGTTTGGAATTGCGCAAGAACGCGGAACTGCTCGCGTCATTGAAAGAGCGGCTCAAAGCGCGCGGGATCAAATGGGTTTCCAGCATCGCGCACCAAGCCGAGGTGCCGGACGGCGCGCAAATCCTGCCAAACGAAAACGGAAGCGCGTCGGGATTGTATTTGAAAGCCGATATCAATCCGCAGGTTCGTTCGCCACACATCTTTCTTCTGCCGGGCCCGCCGCGCGAGTTGCAACCGATGTTTCGCGAATCGGGGATGTCGATCTTGCGTTCGATTGTCCCAGGTCCACCACTATTCGAGCGGCGATTTTACAAGATTGCGTGTATGGGCGAGTCGCTGATCGAAGAAGCGATCGGCAGAAAAGTTCTTTCAATTCATCAAGTTGTTCGATCGGAGCTCGGTGATTTAATTTTCACTGCGGACGACGAAACGCTCGAAGAAGTGCTGGTCAAATTGCTCATCAAGAAAAAACAGACGCTGGCAATTGCCGAGTCGTGCACGGGCGGATTGCTCGCAAACCGGATTACGAATGTGGTTGGCGCCTCCGCGGTTTTGCTCGCAGGATATGTTTGCTATGCGAACGAAGCGAAGATCGACATCCTCCGAATCGACCCAAAACTGATCGAGGAGCATGGCGCGGTCAGCGAACAGATCGCGCGCACGATGGCAGATGGCGCCCGCAAACGCGCAAGATCGACATATGCGCTTGCGACGACCGGCATCGCCGGACCGAGCGGCGGTTCGAGCGAAAAACCGGTGGGAACAGTTTATGTCGCGCTCGCGTCCGACGGACAAACAAAAGTCAGGAAATTATTTTTTCCAAGCGACCGTGAGACGTTCAAACAACTCACCGCGCAGGTGGCGTTTGAAATGTTGCGGCGAAAGTTAATTTAAAAATCACCGACATCGACCGGCGTGCCGACTTTAGCGTGGTCGTAGAATAACTTCGCGCCGTCGACTGATTCGCGAATGCAACCGTGCGATGCGGGATAGCCGGGCAAAATTCCGATGTGCATTCCGACGCCGTCTTCAGTTAGTCGAAGAAACCATTTCATCGCCGCGCCGGCGAAATGGGTGCCGCTCGGTGCGGAATCAGCTCGCGCACTGACGCCAGCCCGAACGATCCGACCGGAGTGATCAACAAAGTCGCCGTACAGACTCGAATGATGATTTGGATCTTTTTCGAGCACGCGCATATTGCCCCGCGGCGATTCGTGTCCGCGTTTGCCGGATGAAACCGGACCGTCGGCCACGATTTCCTCGCCGATCATCAGATAGGCACGTTGCTTCGGGATCGACACGACGATGCGCGTGTTATCCGGCGTCGCCTGTTTAAGCAAATTTTGATTCACCTTCATCGGCTCTTGTTTGTGAATCAGCTCGGCCGGTTTCTTCATTTTTGGCTGGAACAACTGAGCCTTGGCCAACCCGGCGAGCGCGACGACCGTCACCACGAGAATTGTTGTTAGGCAAATTCGTTTCATGAATTTTCGCTGTAACTGTGAACGCGCTTGAGCCAGCCTGGCAACCAGCGGGCCTCGTGTCGTTCTGGCGGCGAATTTTGGACGCGCCGACGCAACATTGCAGCAGCGGAATTTGAAAATTCGCGTGCGGCCCCCGCGCCATTTTCGGTTCCATGCATCTGTTCGAGGACTTGCAGTAATCCCCAGCCTTCGCCGTGATAACGCTCGGTATGCAAAACGCCTTCCCCTTTGAAATTCACAAAATCGACGAGTGCATAACAGCCATGTGGCGTGCTGGCAACGCGCCCAAACTGCCGCTCGATATTGGCGCGCTCTGCGGGCGCGGCCTCGTCAAGCATCTTGGCCAGCGATCGTTGCAAACGCGCAACCATGAATTGCGCCTGAACATCGATCGTCCGCGATAAAAATTGTCGGAGTTCGCGCATTTGCGTCGAATTTTCGGCGCTGGAAAATTCTGCGCGCGAATTCCACGGGCAAGCGGGGGACTGATTCACCCACCCCGGAATCGCGACGCGGTGTTCTCGGGCAAAGGCGAGGAATTTTGGAAAGCTTTCTTCGAACGGACCGTTCACGCCTTGTGGGTACCAAATGAAATGACCAATTCCAAGCGAAGCGAAATTTTCTCCGGTGTTCCAAGCGGTAAGGCCGGCCACGGTGCCGTTGCTTTCGTTTTGCCAAATCTTTTTCCCGATCCGAAGCGCGTCGGCATCGGAGATACGAACCGCTTCAGCTGCCCAATTCGCTCCGGCCGGCGCAATGAAAAGCAGACAGCTGGCCAGGATGCGGCCGGTGTGGTGTCGAGTTGACGAGCGCGGTTTCTCCACTAGCGTTGCAACTTTCTGCGCTGTTCCAGATTAAAGCGCAATCACATTCGCAATCTCATTTTTATGAAATCCATTGTTCTTAGCGCCGTTGCTTTGTCCTTCGCGGTCAGCGTTTTTGCGGAAGAAAAACCGCCTCAACTGAAAGATCTGAAGGACAAAGCGAGCTACAGTCTCGGTTTGAATTTTGGTTTCAATTTCAAGCGGCAGAATATCGATCTAAACAACGACGCGTTTGCCGCCGGGTTCAAAGACGCCATGAGCAACAGGAAACCGCTCATGAGCGAGCAGGAAGTTAGGGAAACAATGATGGCATTCGAAAAAGACATTCAACAGAAACAAGCGGCGACCGCGCAAAAGAACGCGGCGGAGGCCGAAAAATTCCTTGGCGAAAACAAAACCAAGGAGGGCGTCAAAACCACCGGCAGCGGTTTACAATATAAAGTGCTGAAAGAAGGTGCCGGCGCGCAACCGAAAAGCAGCGACAGCGTGACGGTAAACTACCGCGGCACCTTGCTTGACGGCACTGAATTCGACAGTTCCTACAAACGCGGCGAGCCAGCCACGTTTCCAGTCGGAGGCGTTATCAAAGGTTGGACTGAAGCGCTACAATTGATGAAGGTCGGCTCCAAAGTTCAACTTTTCATTCCGGCAAATCTTGCCTATGGCGAGCAAGGGCGGCCAGGAATTCCTCCAAACTCGGTCCTGATTTTCGAGGTGGAGCTGATGGATGTGAAATCGCCGCAAGCCGGTGAGGCGGGCCCGGCGCCTTCGCCGAAATAATTCGCGCGCTGAGAATGCGCGGCACGGGCATCTTGCCCGTGATTGGAAATCATCGACTGGAAGCCGATGCCACTGCTTCCCACGCGACCCGCGCCGCGTCGCCCCACAAATCTTCCAAGCTGTAAAAGGCGCGCTTGTCGCGGTGGAAGATGTGGACAACCACTTCGAGATAATCGAGCACGATCCATTGGCTCGCCGGAAAACCGTCAACGGCAGCGGCTCGAATCTTGTGATGTTCCTTTAATTTCGTCTCAATCTCGTTCGCGATCGCTTTAAGCTGTGGTTCAGAAGTTGCCGAACAGATCACGAAAAAGTCGGTGAAGCTGGAGATGCCGGCGAGATCGAGAACGACAATGTCTTCGGCCTTTTTGTTGGAGGCGAGCTCGGCGCAGGTCGTGGCTAACTGTTTCGCGGTTATGTCGCTGACTCCCGATAAAGATTTTCCCGCCGGATAATTTCCTCCACAGCCTTCGGTACGAGATAACGGATGGAGCGCCCGGACGCAACCCGGTTTCGAATGTCAGTCGCGGAGATGTCGATGTTGCGTTGAACAACGGGATAAATCTGCTGCGTAAGGTCACTGCAACCGCGGTCGAGCACGACGAATTGCACAAGTTGTTTGAGTTCATCAACGCGGTGCCATTTGTTTAAATCGCGCACGTTGTCCGCGCCGATCAGCCAAAACAATTCCGCATTCGCTTCGAGCTCACGAATTTGCAGCGCGGTGTCGATGCTGTACGAAGGCGCCGGCCGTTTTAATTCGCAATCGTCCGCCAAAAATCCATCCTGGCCTTCGATGGCTGCTTGCAACATCGACAATCGCGCTTCAGCGCTCGCACGCGGTGGTTTCTTGAACGGCGAGAGCGCGGCCGGAACAAAGATCAATTGATCAAGCCCAAGTTCTTCGCACGCTTGGCGGCCAAGAATCAAATGGCCGTGATGAATCGGATCGAACGTGCCGCCATAGATGCCGATTTTGCTCATTCGAACCGCTTTTTCGTTCGCACCGCCGAGATCGACATCTAAGTTGCGCAAGTTATGAACGACAGTTCGCTCGGTCAACTGATACTCTGCGGCGTTCCCGGCAAAGAACTCGACGCCGCCAGCGCGGAAATATTCCGGCGCGTGCAGCCGGGCGGGTTCATTCTTTTCGGGCGCAACATCGAAAGCGCGCCGCAATTGCGCAAACTGATCGACGACTTGCGCGATTTGAGTTCGACGGAGCCGATCATCACCATTGATCAGGAGGGCGGGCGCGTGTCGCGTCTGCGATTAATCGGAAGCGAACCGCCAAACGCGCAGCAGTTGCGCGACAAGGACGATGTCGATCTTATCCGGCGCCACGGCGACATTACCGGACGTTTGTTGCGCGTTTTCGGATTCAATCTCGATCTGTGCCCGGTGCTCGACATTTCTTTCGACGATAACGCCGATAATTCGTTACGCGGCCGATGTTACGGTAAAACGGTCGAGCAAGTGGTCCACAACGCCGGCGCGTTCAACGACGCGATGCGCGAGCAGGGGATCGCGAGCTGCGGCAAGCATTTCCCCGGTTACACCTGCGCGAAGTCCGACGCGCATTTCGAATTGCCGAAGATCGATCGCACCCGCGAAGAGCTGAATCAGAATGAGCTCGCCGTTTTCAAAAAGTTTATCGATCGAGTGAACAGCATGATGATTTGCCACGGTTGGTATCCGTCGCTCGACCCAGAAAAAACGCCGGCCAGTTTATCGCGACGCGTCATCACCGACCTACTTCGCAAAGAATTCGGATTCGATGGCTTAGTCATGACCGACGATCTCGACATGGGCGCGATCTTGAACGGGTACGGTTTGCAGGACACGATTCGCCTGGCGATCGACGCGGGAAATGACTTGGTAATGATCTGCCACCGCATTCCCGAGATCGAAAACGTTCGCAAGATTCTGGAGACATTGCCGCGCGATCAGACCGATCGCGCCCTCGCCAGCGTCGCCGCGTTTAAGAAAGACATGCAACCGCCGCACCAATTTTCGGAGGCCGCCTTTCGCAGGATCGACAATGAGATTTGGGAACTTCGCGTCGCCACTCTCGGCGAAGAACGCGCCAAACAACGCAGCGTCGAAGACGGCAAACGTTCGCCGGTCGAAATTTACTGACTCCAAGATCCGATGACGAAGTTCCTGATAGCAGTTCTGGTAGGGTTCAGTCCCATTATTTGCTTCAGTGCAGCGACATTGCCAACCGATCGCGAGACGTCGCGAGAAGCTAGCAAACGCAACTTCGATGCTGTTTGGAAATATCTAAAGCCTGCAATGTTT
>QHPY01000054.1 GCA_003219215.1 Verrucomicrobiota bacterium
TTATCGATGCCAGAAGTACTCGTTCGCAAAGGTGAGCCAGTCGATCGCGCACTCAAGCGGTTGAAGAACAAGCTCGACGCCGAGGGCATTCTCGAGGAAGTGCGCCGGCTGCGCGCTTTTGAGACGCCTTCGCAAAAGCACCGCCGCAAAGCGAAGAACAACGCGAAGCGTGGCCGGACAAAATTCCGCTTTAACCCGTCGTAAGCAACGCTGGCGATTGTTGAAGCGTTAAATCGTTAGATCGTCAAAACGATTCACGATTCAACCAATCACGGTTCGACGTTTCTTTAATCGCATTCGCAGACGATCCGGAAGCCGAGATCGTTGCAAGAAAAGCCGGGCACATTCGAGCTGCGCACCGTTGTTCGTAAACTGCTGAAGCGCGATTTCCAGCTGCCCCCGCGATGAACGCGCTTGGTGCCGCCGGTCGGCCCGCGCGAATTCACTTTCGGCCCCGGTCGATAGAGCTCGTAATAATCGAGACACCATTCCCAGACATTGCCCGCCATGTCTTCAATTCCAAACGGACTGGCTCCGAGCGGAAATGCGCCGACGGGCGAACTTTCGGGATAGCCATCGTCAATATCGCGATCGCTCCAGGCAAAAACAGTGTTGCGATCGGCGAAATTAGCGAGATCGCCGCGCCCGTCATAATTTCCCCATGGAAATTTGCGGTCGTCGTTGCCTTTGGCAGCGTATTCCCATTCCGCTTCTGTCGGCAGCCGATATTTTCGGCGTTCGCGCGTGCTCAACCACTGACAAAATTTCACGGCATCGAGGTAGCTCACGTAAACCACCGGGTGGCGATCCTCCGCGCCGGGTGCGCGCTTGGCCCGGTGGGCCCGATCAAACTGCTCGTAATCGGCGTTTGTGATCAGGCATCGCGATATGTAAAACCGGCTCAGGGTCGCCTGACTAAGCGGGCGCTCATTCGGCGCGGCTTCCTCAATCTGGCTTCCCATCGTGAATTCACCGGATGGAACAAAAATCATCATTCCGCCAAGAGTGTTTGTGAAATTGCCGAAACGCGAACGTTCCAAGTCGGCGTTGCGCTCAATTTTTTCGGGCGAGGACTTCTCCTCGATTGGGGCAGGCGCTGCCACTGATTTTCCGTCGACGCGCGGAGTCGCGCCCGGCTGATCTGCAAAGGCTTTCTCGTCCGCTTCCTCCAAATAGAGATCGACAAGATCCTCGGCCTCGCCCGGATCGAGCCCGAGATTTTCCGCCATGTCGATGAAGGTGTCGCGGTGATCGTCGCTGATGCTGAAGCTGTCGAGATTGCTCAGCCGCAGCAAGTTTAAGAATTCCTCCTGAGGATTAGCGGACGACGTTTTCGCGGGCGCTTCCGCAATATTCGTCGCTACCAGCGGAGGCGCGGTTGGCCGTTGCGCGCCACTTTGGTGCAACGCCTCTTCAATCATCGAACTCATTTCGGCCTCGGTTAAGGCCCGCTCCGCGCCAAAGCGGAGCAGATTTTTTTCTTCGTCAGCGGTCAGCACTCCGCTGGCGACTGCAAAGTCGAGATATTTTCGAAATTCAGTGGCAGCCGCTTCGTGGTCCTGCGCGGCCAATTCTTCATCGAGAACTCGGCGGCGATCCGAGTCGAGAAGTTCGAGGCGCGCTTCGGTCAGATAACGCGATGATTCCTCGAGACCAGAGCGAAGCAGCTGCGCGAGCGGATTACTCGGTTGGTTTTTGAGCGGCAGCTTTTTCTGCCACCAGCGCATCAACTCGCGGCAGTGTTCTTCGATCAGCTCGTTGCTGGGATTGGCGTGCGGATCAAGACAGAGCCGCTCGTAAAGATTCGGCGATCTGTAATTGCTCCATCCTTGCCACTTTCGCGGGTCATCGGGCAGCGGAAGCGGAAAGCTGATGTCGCATTTGGTCATCGCTAACTGACGTGAAGCTCATCCAAGCCCGAAGCGGCTTGCTCAATCTCTCGCGGAGCGAGCCCGGTATTGCGATCAATAGTAACTTTGGCTGTGTTGCCGGCCGCTTGCACATCAACTTCCAACACCTGATTGGCGTTGTATTGATAAGTCAGTTTTACCGGCGAACCTTTGGGCAAATAAGGCGGCAACACGATATCGCAAACGCCAAGCGGCGTGCATTCACCCGGCATGGTGCTTTCGCCTTCCACCACTTTTACCACGGCGCGCTGCATATTGGCCTCGGCGGTGCCAAACGAATTCTTTATCACCGCGGGGATAGGCGTCATTTTCCGGATCATCGGAAAAACATATTCCTGCAGTTGTTTCTCATCCCAAAGGACGACGCCCAACGTGTGCGAAGTAATGTCCGTAACTTCAATCAAGCCGCCATCGAGCGAGGAAAATTGTCGACGCACGGTGTCATCCAGTACTTTTTCGCCTGAGACGTCTTCTTCACTCAACATCGACAAGATGCCCTGAATGGCGGCGCCTCTGGCCACGACCTCGTCCGGATTCACGTGATCGATTAGCGGCAAGGAAGCGAAACCAGCGATCATCGCTCTCATCATCGGCATTCGCGTCATACCACCTGCGAGAAGCACTTTGTCGATCTTGTCCCACTTCATTTTCGCTTCTTGCATCACCATTTCGCAGATGGTTTTGCATTTTTCGACCAGGTGCCGGGTGCGTTTCTCGAATTCCTTGCGGGTCAAAGTTAACTTCACGCTTTTGCCACCGTGGTGGTAAACGATCGTGGTGCTATCGCGGCTGGAGAGCTGAATCTTCGCCGCCAACGCGCGGTTATGCAGATCCTGATAACTATGTAAATCAAGTAACGGGTTCTCACCATGCAGCCGGTCGAATTCCTCTGCGATCAGATTAACGATGACGTCGTCCCAGTCTTTTCCGCCAAGCCGATGATCGCCATTGGTTGCGAGCATCTCGATCTTGTGATCGACAATGCGCATGATGGTGACGTCGAAGGTGCCGCCGCCGAGGTCGAAGACGAAAACGCTGTGGTTCTCGTCCAGTTTATCGAGCCCGTAAGCCAGCGCCGCCGCGGTTGGCTCGTTGATGATTTGGAGAACATTCAAACCGGCGAGCTGGCCGGCCGTAATCGTGGCGGTGCGCTCGGCGTCGTTGAAATAAGCGGGCACGGTGATGACTGCGTCTGTAACCGGCTGATCAAGATATTTCTCAGCGTCGGCCTTCAGTTTTTTGATGATCAAAGCCGAAAGTTCTTCGGCCGAATAAACCTTACCGTCGAATTCGCGATGAAATTGGTCCTTCGGCTTGCCCATTTCGCGCTTCACGAAATCGACAATCTTCTCCGGCTCGGCGACGGCATTGTTCTTGGCCACCGTGCCCACAATCACGTTGCTTCCGTCAAAGAAAATCACCGATGGCGTGATGCGCTCGGTTTCTGAGTTCGGGATGATTTGCGGTTTTCCGTAGGTATCGATGTGCGCGATAGCAGAAAAGGTCGTGCCCAGATCGATTCCGACTACTTTGCGTGTGCTCATGCTCAAAAAAGTTGGACGAATGCCTTCGTTCGGCGCGGGCTGGTTAGTGCAGTTTTCGTGCCCCAGAAGGGGAAGAATTTGCGCAAGCTGCGGAGTTTAAATCGACGAAGCCGAAGTCGATCAACCGAACCGCTTGGCGATGACTTCCTCGGGCCGAATCAGTTTCTCGCGCCAGACGAATCCGCGCTTCACCCGCATGACGATAGTACCGTCCTCTTCCGGAAAATCCGCTGGCTCATAGTTGATTACGCGATGAAACGCGCGATCGACCCGTTCCCGTGGCTCGATTTCCTTCACATCAAAGCGATGCAGGATTTCGACAAGCGAATGAATGGCGTTTTCCAAATTATCCCGCCACTGAGCGACGCGGCTGCGTTTTCCTTTTTCCTGGGCGGCAGTGGAGAGCTGTTCGTACAATCCGTTGAGATGGTCGTAGAGGTAAACCAGGTCGTGGATGAACGGCTTTTGGAGCGATTCGTGCAAAAAATTGTCGCGATACTTGAGCAATTCGGCATGAAGTGAGTCGAACAGCTGCTGATTCACGCTTTCCGTATTGCGAATCGAAGCCAGTTGTTCGTCGATCCTGCGAAATTGTTCGGCGAAGGCAGCGGCTCGGGAAGCTTCCATTTGAGCGGCGATTTGTTCCAAACGATTCAACACCGAGTTCTCCAGACCGTGCAGACGCTCAAAGAACGCGTGAGGCTGTTGCCCCGGTTCAGTTGGATCTCGCACTTCGGGCAAGGAGTTGCTTTGATCGCCCGGCGATATTTTCTCTGCCTCGGCGCTCAGCTTCTGCATCACGATGGCGAAATCCTGCTCTTGCTGGGTGGACTTATTCGACATTTCCCCTCACAAAAAATTTCCGGATCGCTTCGACTAGACCTTCGATGTCATGGCGCCGCGCCTCGATGTCGATCTTGAGACCATGATCGGTGGCCGTTTTCGATGTAATCGGTCCGATGCTCGCGATCTGCATTCCTTTTGGCCAGGGCAGACCGAGAGCTAGAAAATTTTCCACTGTGGAAGAACTCGTAAACGTGATCAGATCCGCTCCCTCCTCCAAAAGCCGGCGGCGCGCGCCGGTAACGTCGCGCGTCTCCGGAACGGTACGATAGGCATAAGCTTCATCGACAATCGCTCCCAGCTTGGACAATTCCCTCGGAAGCACGTCCCGCGCCTTTTCCGCGCGGGCCAGCAGGATTCGCAAATTTTCTACGCCGCCTTGCTTTTGAAATTCACGGACAATTGATTCGGCCACGAATTCGTCCGGCTGCAGATCGACATGGAGACGGAAATCGCGGACGCGTTGCGCGGTTGCCGGACCAATGGCCGCGATTTTCGCCGCTCCGATTTCGCGCGAGTCGTCATAAAGCTTGTAAAATATTTGGAAAAACGCGTCGACGCCGTTGGGACTGGTAAACACGATCCAGTCATATTGGTGCGCGTCCTGCACGAGTTCGGCGAATTCGCGCAAGTCGGTTGGCGGCTCGATTCGAATCGTCGGCAACTCAAAGACGTCGGCGCCGAGCGCACGAAGTTGACTCGTGAGAGCGCCCGCTTGGTTTCGCGTCCGCGTCACCACGATTCGCTTTCCCGAAAGGGGCCGGCGTTCGTACCAATTCAAATCTTTGCGCAGGGCGACCACGTCGCCAAAAACCGCCACCGCCGGTGCCTCAAATTCCGCTTCCGCAACCCGCTGGGCGATATTTTCGAGTGTGCCGATCAATGTTTCCTGGCGTTCCGTCGTCGCCCACCGGACGAGCGCGACCGGAAGATCGCGGCGCACCCCGTTCGCCATCATCTCTCGGGCGATTGCGTCGATTCTGTCGACCCCCATCAACATCACTTGCGTGCCGCCGAGCTTCGCTAACGCTGCATAATCAATCGCGCTTTTTGTTTTCGATGGATCTTCATGCCCGGTGAAGAAAGTAACGTGTGAATTCTCGGCGCGATGTGTCATCGGAATTCCGGCATAAGCGGGACCGGCAATCGCCGATGTAATTCCGGGAACAACTTCGAGCGCGATGCCGGCATCGACAATCGCCTTGGCCTCCTCTGCGCCGCGACCGAAAACAAATGGATCGCCGCCTTTTAGACGCACGACTTCTCTTCCGGCGCGCGCTTTTTCAACGAGCAGCTCGTTGATTTCATCCTGAGTCAAAGCGTGCTCGCCCGCCTTTTTTCCGG
>QHPY01000055.1 GCA_003219215.1 Verrucomicrobiota bacterium
TTGGTTTTCTCCGCGATCCGAAGCGCAATTTTGTGCAGACGCCGCAGGACATTTTCGTCACACCGGAAATTGTGCGTCGCTTCGCCCTGCGCGACGGGATGTGGATTTACGGTGAAACGCGTCGCGGCAGTCGCGGCCCGCAATTGATCAAAATGCTCACCATCAACGGTGAGGATCCTCCCAAGTATCAAGGTCTACGGCCGTTCGAAGAACTGACCACGATTAATCCTAACAAACGGATCAAGCTCGAGACCGTTCCCGACCGATACACCACTCGCATCATGGATTTGATGACTCCGCTCGGGATGGGCCAGCGAGGCTTGATCGTCGCGCCGCCGCGCACTGGCAAGACAACCTTGCTTCATCACATCGCTGAGGCGGTTGTCAAAAATCATACCGACATGAAGGTGATCATTCTCTTGGTCGATGAGCGACCGGAAGAAGTCACCGACTTCAAACGCTCGCATCCGAAAGCGGAGATTATCGCGAGCTCGAACGACAGCGACATCAAGAGCCACACCCGGGTTGCCCAACTCGCCATCGAGCGCGCGAAGCGTCTGGTGGAAGCGGGCCAGCATGTTTTCATTCTGCTCGATTCGATTACCCGAACCGCACGCGCGTTTAATAACGCGATGTCCGGCGGCGGCCGCACCATGAGCGGCGGTATCGATGCGCGCGCGATGGAAATTCCACGGAAAATTTTCGCCGCCGCACGCAACACCGAAGAGGCCGGTTCGCTCACGATTGTTGCAACGGCTTTGATCGAAACCGGCAGCCGCATGGACGAGCTCATCTTTCAGGAGTTCAAAGGTACCGGCAACATGGAGATGGTGCTCGATCGCAAAATCAGCGATCAGCGCATTTATCCTGCTATCGACATCTTTCTTTCCGGCACCCGCCGCGAGGAACTGCTTTTGCAGCCGTGGGAGCTGGAAAAAATCAATTTGATTCGTCGCGGACTGGCCGGCCACAAACCGGAGGAAGCGATTCAGCGTTTGCTCATGTTCGTGAAGAAATTTCCTACGAACACGCAGATGTTGAAAGAGATTCCTGGTTAATCTGAACGGCAGAATTGCCGTGAATCCTCAGAAGGCACGCGAAATCGAGTGGGAAATTCTCCCGCCCGAAGATCGACATCGACGCACATCTGTCGAACCAATTTTTAAATGGGTCGCGCTGATCATGGATCGATTGATTCGGATCCCGGGAGTGAAGCGCCGCTTGGGTCTGAATCCGATTCTCGATCTTGTCCCCGGTTTCGGCGATATCGCCGCGGCCGCCATTTCCGTCTCGGTTCTCGTTTACGGCATCCGACGCGGCATTCCAAAGATCCTTCTCGGCCGCATGGCCCTCAACGTTCTCATCAACGAAGTCGTCGGCATCGTGCCGATCGTTGGGTCCGTTTTCGCTTTCTGGTTCACGGCCAACACGCGCAATTACCAACTGCTTCGCGAACATCTCGATACCCCAAATCGCTCGACCAAGACCGACAAGATTTTCGTCGGCGCAGTGCTCGGCTTGGTCGTTCTTGTCATCGTCGCGGGAACTATCGGCACGTTTCTGATTCTGTACACGCTCGCAAAGCTGGCTTCGGGCAGCTAGCCGGCTTTAATGTAGCGCTGGTAAAGCGCGTGGATCGTTTCCCGCGCAGCGCGGTATTCGTTCGGGAATAGATCGACATCCTCGTAGCCAACCCGTTTCGCCAATTTTTTCTGTTCCTCGGGTGTGGCCGGTAAGGTCGAAATATTTTTGTTTTCAAATCGGCGTAGCGCCATTTCAGCGCGTCGCAGCAATTCATAACTTTGAGCTGCGCTGCTGGCGTCCGGATCCGAAATCACGTCACTCTCACGCAATCTGGTCAGCGCGCGTTGCCAATTCGGCTCCCAAATTCCCGAACGCATCTGCAACGCTTGGACGAGAAACTCGGCTTCGATCATGCCGCCACTCCCGGTTTTGAAATCGCGAAACTCCGAGCCGCTGCCACGTTCCCGCCGAATTCGCTCCAGCATATTGTCGATTTTTGCAAAGAGATCG
This sequence comes from Verrucomicrobiota bacterium, assembly GCA_003219215.1. GTDB lineage: Bacteria > Verrucomicrobiota > Verrucomicrobiia > Chthoniobacterales > UBA10450 > AV40. The sequence continues at coordinate 2,035 of QHPY01000055.1, forward strand.
GATTGTCTACCGACCTCGCCCCAGATCCTTTGGGCAATGTTGATGTAATCATCCTTTAACGGTCCGCTGAGCGGCCGGGCCCGGGTCAAAGCATGGATTTCCCAAAGCTGCGCGCGCTCGCGGTAATAGGATTTGCATGCGGCAAGGGGCGCGACCAGCGGTCCCTTATCGCCATCGGGTCGAAGGCGGGCATCGACCGCAGCGATTGTTCCTTCGCTGCTCGGCTGTGCTACTGCCGTCACAAGGTTCTGCGCGGCGCGCGTGTCCTTGCCCACAAACAGCAAATCAAGATCTGCGCCGTAATTTATTTCCCGACCGCCGAATTTTCCGAGCGCGATGATGGTTAACCCTTCGCCGCCCAGGAGTCCGTTCGTAAACCTCAGACACGCTTCGGCGAGATCGGACAATTCCGCGAAAATAATTGGCGCGTCCGCGACTCCGAGGACATCGCGCATAATGATCCGGAGCAGCTGCCTTTGCCGATAAGCGCGGATCGGGTCGAGATTCGTCGGGCTGCTTCCGAAAGATTCGAGTCGAGCAAAATGTTCGGCAATTGATCTGGGCTGATTAAAACTTTTGTCGCGGGTGATTTCCTCGAGCAATTGCGGCCGGCGAATCAGCAAATCGCCGGCGAACCGGCTGGCGTCGAGAGTTTTGATCACCAATTCGAGCAGAGTCGGATTGCTGGCGAGCAACTCAAAAAGCAAACCGCGCAGGCCATATGCCTCAACGAAGCGAACAAACTGATTCAGGGTAGCGTCCGGATCGGCCGTCTTTGCCATTTGATCGAGAAGAGCCGGACGAAGTTTGGCAAACACTTGTTTGGTTCGCGGCGCCACGTGCGATGCCGAAGTCGGCTTCAATAAATCGGCCAGCGAGCGCGCGGCCGATTTTTCGTCTTTGAACAATTTCAAATCTGGTAACGCGCCTTCTGTCGGAGCGGATAAAATGACCCGATCAAAAATCGTCCGAACGTTCTGCATCGTTTTGTTGAGGGCGGCGGTGAATTCGTTGGTCGAATCAAACCCGAGACTGCGCGCGAGTTTGTTCAGAGCCGTCGGTTCGCATGGAACGGTGTGAATTTGCTGTTCGGCTTCAATCTGCAATCGATGCTCGACCTGGCGAAGGAAGCGATAGGCCCGGTCAAGATCGACAACTTCTTTCCGCGGGATGAGTTCCAATCGCGACAGCCCGCGCAACGCATCAAGCGTGCTCGTCTCTCGTAAAAAGATATGCCGGCCACCATGAATGAATTGCAGCGTTTGCACGACGAATTCGATCTCGCGGATTCCGCCCCGGCCAAGTTTGACGTCTCGTTCCAGGCTGTCTGATCGGATTACGTCGTGCTCAATTCTTCTTTTGATCTTTGCGATTTCATCGAGCAGGTCCGGTGTTGGGCTGCGCGGATAAATGAAAGGTTGATGTTGGCGCAAAAATTCGTAAGCCAGCTCGCGATCGCCGGCGATTCCCCGCGCTTTGATCAACGCGATCCGTTCCCAGGTTTCGCCGAAACCCGCGTAATAATTTTCCATGCTTTCGAGCGAGCGGGCGAGTGGACCAGCCGAGCCTTCCGGGCGCAAGCGAAGATCGACCCGGAAAAGCGCGCCTTCCGAGTCGCGGATGGCAAACGTTTCCAGAATTTTTTCGGCCAATCGATTGAACCATTGATGATACGAGAGTCGCGGAGAGAGCTCGCCTTCTTCGCTGTAGAGAAAGATAAGATCGACATCGGAGCTGTGATTTAACTCGCCGCCGCCGAGTTTGCCGAGAGCGAGGATGGCGAAGTCAGCGGCAGGCGATCCAAAGGATTCGCGGAATTTTGTATTCCAGTGGGCGAAAACTTCGCGCACGCAAATTTCGGCGAGTTGCGATAACTCCGCGGTAGTTTCCTCGAGGGCGGCGGCATTCGCGAGTTCGCGTAACGCGATCCGCGTCATCTCCTTGTTTTTCCAATGACGGAGAATGCAAAATTTATTGGCCGCGACATCATTCTGAGGCGCGCGATGAAGTTCAACTGCCATTTCCGCGACATCACGGCCTTGCAGACAGATTTCAGGCTGTGCAAGCCAGAGCAAAAGCTCCGGGTTGTGAACGATCCGGGTTGCGCAAATACTTGAGACCGATAAAAGATGAAGCACCGCCGCCTCGCCCAGTGGAAAATTTTCTATCGTCTCGGCCAGCGGAGCCGCGGCGTGCGGCCACGCTTCGTTCAGTTGAACCAGGGTCGTTTCAACTTGGGCCGGATGCAGCGAATCGGCGGATTTCTTTTTGATCCAGCTCGCGGTCTGCATGAATCGGAAGATGCCGCGAAACTGGACGAAATACTATTATCGATCGTTACCGCCAGGAGACGCGGATTAAATCTAGCCGATCTTTTCGTGCGCCTGAAAAAGAAGGCGACGTTCGGCCCGGGTCAGACTTTGCATTCCGTTGCGCGAAATTTTTTCCAGTAACGGATCGATTGCGTGTTCGATAAATTCGGCCGGTGTCATGCGTTGGACGCGTTCGGCCGCTTCCCGGCGTCGCCGCAATAAGCGTCGCAACCAGGACACATGTCCGAATCCGAGCAAATTGGCGTAAAGCCATCCGGCCGCAAGACCGCCCGGAATTGCGCTGTGCACGACCGCGCCATTTCGGTCAATCACCAGCATTACCAAACTCAGGAGCAGGATCGCACAAGCGACCTGTTTTGCTTTCACGTGAAATGAAAAACGCGACAGACGCCACGCGATGAGGTCCAACTCTGGTAAGATCATCGCGTAAGCAATCAGCACCGCGGCAACGCCGCCGCTGGCCGCGTACAAAAGCGTTTCTGACGGCATCAGAAACAAATGCCCGAGCTCGCCGCCGATCGCACCACTCAAAAACAAATATAAGAAGTGCCGCTGACCGAGAATGGATTCGATGTCGCGTCCGAGAATATACAAGACCAGGAGGTTTCCGAGGAAATGCCAGGGTCCTCCATAGAGCAACATTGCGGTGACGAATTGCCACGCGTAAGCATCGTGAACACCGCGATTGCTCAGCGCGAGATAATCGCGGACGAAGCCGGGCTCAAATGTATCGAGAAAAAACTGGGCAACGAAACTGGCAACATTAACGCCGACCAACGCCAGCAGGACAACGCGCCTGCTTTCTCTCCACGGCCGCGCCGACAGTGATGATTTTCCCCGCGACAGCCGCACCTGAAAAGAATACCGCAATGCCATTTTTTTGTCAGCAGAATTTCAATTGGCGCTGAGTCCGGCGCGACCGGACAGGCCGATCTTATTCGCGCACCAGGACGCGAAGCGACTGCTCGTGCAGGCTGAATTCCACCGGGCAATTGCCGACCAATTCGCCGTCGAGCTCGACCGGGACGGATTGGTCGCTGTCCACGCGCAGTCGCCGGGTTTGGAAATATTCAATCTCCGGCACGTGAATGTCGGAACTAAAGACCACATCCTGGAGATATTTAATGATCTCGAGATAGCCGAGCCGCTTGAAGACGATGACGTCCAACAAACCGTCGTCGATCACTGCCTGTTTAAAAAAGGGAAATGGGCCGCCATAGAGCCGCCCGTTGCCGACAAGGACGAATGACCCTTCG
>QHPY01000148.1 GCA_003219215.1 Verrucomicrobiota bacterium
GATCGACATAGAACTTTATTTTATCGACCTGCGCTTTGTTCACGATCGCGCCCTGCTCGGTTTTCTCGTCCAATGGGTCGCCTATTTTCAACTGCGACGCTTTGTCGATGAAACGATCGACGAAATCTTTGTAAGCGGAGCGCTCGACAAAAACTCGCGAACCGCACAGACAAATCTGGCCCTGGTTGGCGAACGATGAGCGGACGCTGCCGGCGATGGCTGCATCGAGATCGGCATCGGCGAAAATGATGTTTGGATTTTTTCCGCCCAGCTCGAGCGAGACTTTCTTGAACAACGGCGCGCACGCTTCTGTGACTTTGCGGCCGGTCACCGTGCCACCGGTAAACGAGATCGTGCCGATCTTCGGATGCGCCGTGATCGCGGCGCCGACATTTGGTCCGGTGCCGTTCACGACATTGAGCACACCTTTCGGCAGGCCGGCTTCGCGACAAATCTCGCAGAGCAGAAACGCCGTCATCGGCGTCAGCTCGCTCGGCTTCGCAATGGCAGTATTGCCGACCACGATCGCGGGCGCGATTTTCCAGCTCAGCAAATAGAGCGGAAGATTCCACGGCGAGATCAATCCGGCGATACCGCGCGGTTGTCGCAGCGTATAATTGAACGCAACGCCATCGGTGACGTGCGCTTCGTTCTCCGTGTGTAGGATCGCAGTCGCGAAAAAGCGGAAATTGCTGGCCGCGCGCGGGATGTCCAAAGAGCGGGCTAAGGAGAGCGGTTTGCCGGTGTCGATCGACTCCGCGCGCGCGAGTTTCTCCAAATCGCGCTCGATCAGGTCGGCAATGCGCAGAAGAATTTTCGATCGCTCGGCCGCCGGCTTTTTCGACCAATCGGCGAAAGCTTTCTCCGCCGCGACCACGGCAAGATCGACATCTTCTTTTCCGCTGTCGGCGACTTGCGAGTACGCTTTGCCGGTCGCCGGCTCGATGTTGTCGAGATATTTGCCTCCAACCGGTTCAACGAACTGGCCATGGATGAAGTTTTTGATTCTGGGAAACTCCCTCTGCACGCGTCGATTGTAAGCGCCGAATCCGCCTTCGCAAAGCCTACGGCGCGACGGGCGCCCAACGTCCAACCCTCCTTCGCCGAGGCTACGGCGCGGCAGGCGCCGAAGATCGAATGCATTCTACTTGTGCGGCGGCTCATTCCGCCGTGTAATTGGGAATGATGAAAACAATCCTCGGTCTTGTTGCGACGATTAGCCTGATGCTAACGGTGACTACACCGGCGGCTGATGCGAAAACTTACCGCGCCGACGGTTATATTCTTCGACTCAGTGACACGATGTTGCTGCTGCGAACGCCAACCCAGGATCTCGAGGTCATGCGTGACGCCAAGACAAAGGTCAGCGGTGAGCTTAGGAAAGGTGCCGGTGCGACGGTGATTTACGACAAGGCAGCCGGACAAGCGCACGCGACGGAGATCACGATCACTCCCAAAAAGTCGTAAAGCTCGGCGTTGCGGCGCGGGCGTGATTAGTTCGACGGTTGACAGACGTCGCTACAACGTCGTCGCAATTCTACGCCGAGGCTTCGGTCGCCCAATTCACGGCATGCGCCCGAACAGGCGTCTCGAAACCTTTGAGTTCAACTTCGCCAAGGTCCTCGAAAGGCAATGCTTTTCCTTCGCACAATTCGGCAACGACGTTCGATACCAGAATTTGTTCTTCTTGCGCGTGAGAACAAAGCCGGGCAGCGAGTTGGACGGTGCAGCCAAACAAATCGTTGTGATGTTCGACCGGTTCGCCTGCGGCGACGCCAAGCCGGACACTGAGCGGACGATCTTTGTTTTCCCGGCGGTGTCGGGCAATCTCGCGCTGGACGCGGCTGGCGCATTTAACGGCAGCGGCCGCGGATACGAACGATGCCATGATACCGTCTCCCAAATGCTTGATTTCGCGGCCACCCAAATCGGCTAGAGCGTTACGCACTATCGAGTCATGCACTTCGAGCAGTTCCATGGCTGCCTCGTCACCCAGACGTCGAGTCAGCGACGTTGAGCCGACGATGTCCGTGAATAAAATTGTCCGAATTCCCGGATCGCGCGCGTCGGCTTCAGCACCGGGAAGCACGACAGCTCCGGCGGAGTTCACTTCGCTTCCACCCATGAACAATTCTGCCACGTCAGGCTCGACTTGAATGATTTTTTCAGCGACCAGACCGTGCGCCTCGCGATGCACCTGGCTCGCCGCTTCCGCGTTCGGCGCGTGGCAGAGGCAAAAAATCTTTCCGGCTTTTTCGTTCACCCAATACTTATGGTAACTGACGCCGTATTTTCCCTGCACTTCCACGTCATGGGCATGGGCTTTGGCAACGTCCTCCGCGGTAACGCCACCCGGGATTTCGTGAATGTCCATGTAAGACGGCATACGACTTTTAGATTAGCAGTGAAGCGGCGAGAAATCTACTTCGAGACACAGTGTGAAATGTCAATCTTCGGCGGCTGGTTGAGCGTTTGATAAACGACACAATAGCGCTCGGTTAGCCGAAGAAGGGTGGCGAGTTGTTCTTCGGTCGCGTCCGTGTCGAGATCGAAGCGCAATCGAATTTGTTGAAAGCCGACCGGGACTTCTTTGGACACGGCGAGAGTTCCGCGAAAATCCAAATCGCCTTCGGCCCGAACCGTCGCGTCACGCAACGGAATGTCGAGAGCAGTGGCGACTGCGCGCAAAGTCACGCCCGCACAGGCGACGAGCGATTCGAGCAACATGTCACCTGAGCATGCGCTTAATCCAGTCCCGCCAGTCGCGGGATGCAGCCCCGCTTCGACGAGTGCTTTGCCAGTTTGAACATTGCAGGTAACGCCTTCGCCGATTTTGCCTTTGGCACGAAGGGTGATCGAAGCCGTCTTCGGTTCGTCCCGATAACGTTGTTTGATCGGCGCTTGCAACGATTTCAATTCTTCGGCTTTCATTTAATCAGGCGGCTGCGAATCTGTTAATGCGCAGGAAGAAAAGTGACGAGTGGTAAGTGACGAGGTATAATCAGTTAGATATGAAACAGCTTCAAGTCATTGGCTTGCTCGCTTCTGTCGCGCTCTTCATTAGTTGTGAGACGCTTCAAACGACGGGGACGGGGAACCAGGAGCAAAAACGTCTCGCCGCGATTCGGCAGCAGCAGGAAGATGCGCAGATGGACGAAGCGGACCGCAATCTTTGGAACGCGCATCAAGATCTGTTAAACACAGGTACCAATCCGGCGATTCCTTATCGGCAGTAGGTCCGAGCCGGACTGGCGGTTTCAGAATCAGAGACGCCGCATCGTCCAGGCGGAAGGACCCGCAAATTCTGAGCGTGGCAGAAACTGACAAATTCGCTTCGCCAACGCGGCGTTCATTCGCGATTGGGATTACGGCCGGAACGCATGCTTCGCTTTTTTATCGCAGGCTCAGCGTTGTTTGAATGAAAATGTGGCTCGGTGAGGGAGGGATTCGAACCCTCGGTGCCCTTTTGGGGCACGGAGCTTTAGCAAAGCTCTGCTTTCAACCACTCAGCCACCTCACCAAAAGCTCTGCTGCGAGCGAGAATATGGCGGAGAATTGTCGATTGCCAACACTCGTCGCGTTCTCGATGTGGCCGGACTTGCGATTGTCGATAATCAATTTTAGTCGAAAATATCCAAGCAAGATCAAGACAGCCAAAAATGTCGCCTAAGACCCAATACACTCGAAGTGGTGATCTTCACATCGCTTATCAGGTTGTGGGCGAAGGTCCGCTCGATCTGGTCTACGTTCCGGGTTGGGTTTCGCACGTCGAACTCGCGTGGGAAGAACCGACTCTCGCCAGATTCTTGCAACGGCTCGCGTCGTTCTCGCGTTTAATCATGTTTGATAAACGCGGCACCGGTCTGTCCGACCGTGTTCCGAATGATCGCTTGCCGACGCTGGAAGAGCGAATGGATGATTTGCGCGCGGTAATGGACGCAGCCGGCTCGCAGCGCGCGGCGGTGTTTGGTTTTTCCGAGGGTGGGAATCTTAGTGCGACGTTCGCTGCCACTTACCCCAAGAGAACCACTGCGCTCATCATGTTCGGAACTTTCGCCAAGCGAATTTGGAGTTCCGATTATCCATGGGCACCGAAGCCGAAGGATCGCGAGCGCGAATACGAAATAATCGAGCGCGAATGGGGAGACATGATGGACCTCGGCCAATATGTTCCAAGCAAAATAAGCGACGAACCTTTCTTGCGCCGCCTCGCTACTTACTTTCGTAGATCTGCCAGTCCAGGCGCGGCAGTCGCACTTTTGCGCATGAACACTCAGATCGACATTCGTTCAGTATTGCCAACAATTCACGTCCCCGCTTTGATAATTCATCGGACGGGCGATAGGGACGCGCATGTCGAAGAGGGACGCTGGATCGCGAAGCAAATTCCCAATGCCCGCTTTGCCGAGCTGCCGGGCGAAGATCATCTTCCATGGGTCGGAGATTCCGATTCAGTCCTGGACGAAATCCAGGAGTTTTTGACTGGAGTCCGACCGTCCCACCAGTCGGATCGTATTCTTTCCACTGTCCTTTTTACCGATATTGTCGCGTCAACTGAACATGCCGCGCGATTGGGCGATCGCGCCTGGCGCGATCTTCTCGATTCTCATCATGCCCTGGTCCGGAAGGAACTCGCTCGTTGGCGCGGACGCGAGATCAAAACCGTCGGCGATGCATTCATTGTGACCTTTGATGGGCCGGCCCGCGCTGTTCGTTGTGCTTGCAGTATTCGGGACGCTGTTTCGCAGCTCGGAATTGAAATTCGCGCTGGTTTGCATTCCGGAGAAATCGAGCTGGCTGGAGACGATATTGGCGGGATCGCTGTCCATATCGCCTCGCGCGTGATTGCGGCATCGCAGCCAGGTGAAGTTCTCGTCTCCAGCACGGTCAAGGATCTTTCTGCGGGATCGGGCATTGTTTTCCACGATCGCGGTAAACAGGTTCTAAAAGGCATGCCGGATGAGTGGCAATTGTTCGCGGTTGTTTGATCCGTCATGATCAGCGAAGCAGAAGCGCGCGCGAAGATTTTGGAGGCGGTCCGGACGTTGCCGCCGCGGAAAGTGTCGATCTTGCAAGCGCTCGATCATTTTGCGGCCGAAGATTATTTCGCGCGATTGCCGCTGCCGAACTTCGACAATTCGGCCGTGGACGGTTACGCCGTGCTCGCGAGCGATTGCAAA
>QHPY01000149.1:0-7797 GCA_003219215.1 Verrucomicrobiota bacterium
ATTGAGGTTCGCACTGACAGTCTTGGTTCCATCCCAGGACTCTGCAGGAATATCTGTGATGCTGCCGTCCTTACGCAGGTAGTAGTACTCGAAGCGAAAGACCCCTGGCCCGATAGTCTCATAAGAACCATCTGGATCAACGCTGTTGGCGCTATTGTCGTTGCAAATTGCGGCTGACCATGGTCCTGCCCAGGGGCCGGTCGTTCCGGTACAGGGGCACTTATTCGTGCAGCTAGCAATAATCTGGCCTGTTGCAAAGACAATCGGATAAGAACTTGTACCGTTATTGACGCCATTCCAAAGAAGTCCTTTACCCATTCGTTCAAGCATAAGATAGGATGGATTGCCAGCTTTGGTGTTCTGGTTGAGGCGATAACCTACGAGTGAAACCGGGCTTTGGGACCCTGTCGATGGATAATAGCCGGGCACCTCGCTGAAGAAGGCGATCTGATCGTTCCCTTGCTGTCCGGTTGTTAACTTTTGGCCATTTCCGTGCGAGTTAGGGTTCTTATAGCCGGTGGGTGCTTTTACGTAGTAATCAACATCAGTTCGCTTCAGCATCTTCGCAAAATCCAACGCCATCCGATCAAGAACGGCCCTCGCCTGAGTATCGGTATCGATATGTTTGTGAGCAGGGCGCACGATGGTCGCTGCGCCATTGATCAATTGACTGACGATCAGAACCAACAGGGCGAGCACCGCAATTGAAACGAGCATTTCCGCTAGCGTGAAAGCGTCGCGTGCACGCCTCCAAGGTCTGCTTTCAAATGGTCTTTTGCTCATCGATTAACGGCAGCGAACATATCAATCGAGCCGACAACCTTGGTTAAATCGCTCTGTGCGGCGGGCCAACTAATCGTTATCTTTGCTATCGACGTTGTCGCTGTCGGGGGAAACAGATAGGAGACCTTAACTCTAAAAACGGCGTCCGCTGGAGGGCTCACGTTTATAGTGTGAGGGGGAGTCTGGTTCCCATCGTTTGTGAAATAGAGTGTGTCGGGCGTCGCTTGTGCGGCCCAGATAACCTGAGAAATGATCGCGTTAGCTTTCGTCTGATTGACGCTCGCCTGTTGGGTGTTTAACGCTACTGGCACCAGTCCGAAAACCGCGATCAAGCAAAATGCCGCGACACCGAGTGCGAGAGTTATTTCGACAAGGGAAAAGCCAGCCGCCGAACGAGCGTGCGCTTTCATCGTCTGTAAATCTTCACGTTGCCGCCCACGCCAGTGAGCTGAATCGCGACCGGATTTTTTACGGGGCTCGGCTCAGGGGTGATTCCGTGCGTGGGCTGGACACCGATCTCGATTACTGTTTTCAAAGTGTAGTTGTTATTATCGATCCTTGCCTCGCCAAGGGGACTAAATTGAACGGCTTTTCTGAAGATATACTGAGCAGTTCCCGTTGCGCTACCCACGGGATATCGAAAAGGAGAAAGCGAATCGTTGTCAGGAGATGTATCACCGATTCTCGCTGTATTTAGCGCCGCTGCTGGCCGCTGGTCGAAGGTGTCGGGCGGAGGGGTGGCCGTTGCATCCGGAAATGTTTTCAAGTGAAGATTGTCGATCTTCGTTAACTTGCCGACCTGAATTAGCTTCGTGGGATCGAGCTCTACCGCGGGGCTTGTCAAGCCGCCCGTGTAAATCGTCGTTCCGTCTTTTGAAGCCACGATCGACATCACAATTCTTCCGGCGCCCGCAGCAGCTGGGTTTCCCGAGGGTTGTGAGACATCTTCCTCAAAAAATCCGACCCAGGTGTAGGTGTTGTTCGCCATTGCGTAGGTGCGCGCTTGATCCAGCAACGTAAAAGCGCTAAGCCGCTCACGTTGCGAATTAGAAATTAGAAAGTAGGAAGTAGAAGACTTAGAAACCGGAGAACGCAAACCGGAAACCGGAGAGCGGAAGTTGGACAGCAACGTAGAAGCGCCAGAGCGCTCACGTTGTTTAAGTCTGAAACTGCGCCGTTCGCAGGGAAACACGAACTTAAGAATACAATATCGTCTGGCAATTGTGAACCTTGAAAGAGGAAGGCGACTCAGATTCAGCAGCGCTTCAACCACGAATGAACACGAATCAGCACGAATCAGAGAACAGAGATCAGAGAAGAGAGGTCGGAAGTCAGAGGACAGAAGACACCGGATAGGGCCCGATCAAATTTGTTAAATCCGGGTGATCCGCGGTTTCTAAGGGGCAAAGTAAGAGCTGTTTAGCAGGATTGAGAAATTCGCAAATTTAAGACGGAAAATGCCCGTTCACGAGGCGTAGGGGCATGTTTCTAGCTTTTAGAGTGCGACGTGCTGGAACACGCCTTGTCTGCCGAGGAGCATACCCAAATCCTCCAAACGATCGAGATGTTTGAGGCGATCACTCAAACACAACCCGAGGATTATCAATCGCTCGAGATTTTGCGGGAGGCCTACACCAAAATCGGGCGTCACGATGAGGCGCTCCGGACTTCGCGGAAGCTGGCAGAAGCATATTTCAACGCCGGCTCGTACACACCGGCGCTTCATGCTGGGCGAGATCGAGTCGCGTTTGCAGGCTTCGGGAAAGGCGATTGTCGATAAAGATCAATCGAAACAGACGAGTGGTCTGGTCAGCAGTCCGTTCACCCGCAGCGACGGGTCGCTCATTTCACCGAATGTCGAAGGCGCGCTGATCGATGTCGATCCTTCACGCGGCAAAGGTTTTGGACGGATCACGAATCTGCACGAACGCGGCGACGATCATCTCGCGAAATTTTTGATCGTGCAGCAGCTCTTCGGGGAAGAGGAGGTCAACGCCGCGCTCGAGTTGGTGAAGAATGCGAACAAAGATTTAACCGGGCAGGCGATGGCGGCCTCGATACTGGAAGAGCTTTGCAAGGATAAACCGGCCCAGCTCGACACCATCCTCTCGGCACTGATCGACCGGACGAAATTCGCCTACGTCCCGCTGGAATATTACGACACTGACCGGCAGATCGCGCCGATGTTGCCGGAATATCTGACGCTCGGCCGCTTGTTCGCGCCGTTCGATCTGGTCAGCCGCACCATGATGGTGGCGTGCTGCAATCCGTTTGATTCCGCCGGTCGCGATGCGGTGCAGCAATCGGTCGATTACACAGTTTCGTGGTACCTGGCCCGGCCATTGGCGATTGTAAAAACTTTGCAGTCCATCTACCGCCTCGATTCCCGAGCATAACCGTTGATGAGAAGTAAATCTTTCGGCGAACGAATTGCGGACGTATTGATTGAGGAGGGGCTGCTTCTGCCCAATCAACTCGAGGAAGCCATTGGCATCCAAAAAGCTGAAGGCGGCCGGTTACTGAAAGTTCTGACCGACCGGCAGTTCGTGACCGAGCAGGACATGGTCTTCAGCATGGGGCGTTGTCTGAACACGCCGCCAGTGAATCTCGCGCGGCTGCGCGTGCCGGAAGAAGTGATGTCGCTCGTGCCGCGGGAGATGGCGAAGGCGAACCGGTTAGTGGCGATTGCGCGGCTGGACGGAAAACTTTTCGTGGCGATGGCCGACCCGACCAACGTGCTCGCGGTCGACGACCTGAAACGACGCGTCCAACTCGAGATCGTTCCGATGATCGCGACCGAGCGCGCGGTAGCGGACGCGCTCAGTGGCGTCCATGGCGCCGGCAACATGAGCCAGGTGATGAAAAAGGTCGCCGAGGAAGCCGCGCAATCGGCCGAGGCAGTCGAAGTTCAATCGAACAAACGGGAGGAGATCGATCTCGACCGTCTCGCGCACGACAGCGAAGACGCGCCGGTCGTCAAGATTGTTAATTTGATCCTGGCCCAAGCGGTGAAGGAAAAGGCGTCCGACATTCACGTCGAGCCGTTTCACAACACGCTCAAGCTCCGCTATCGCATCGACGGCGAATTAGTTCCAGCGGAGTCGCCGCCGAAAGCGTTGCAGCTCGCGATCACGTCGCGCATCAAAATTTTGGCAGGATTGAACATTGCGGAGCGGCGCATTCCGCAGGACGGCCGGTTCCGGATTCGTGTTCTTGGGAAAGAGATCGATCTGCGTATTTCGATCCTGCCGACAGCGCACGGGGAAAAGGTTGTCATTCGTATCCTCGATAAAGCGTCCCTGACCGCAAGCATCGACCAGATGGGCCTGGATCAGGACACGCTGTCCAAGTTCAGGAAAGCGATCGACGCGCCGCACGGAATGATTCTCGTCACCGGTCCGACCGGTTCCGGTAAAACAACGACGCTCTATTCGGTGCTGCACGAATTGAACAGCCCGCAATACAACATCGTCACGGTCGAAGATCCGATCGAGTACGAGATGGCGGGAATCAATCAGGTTGCGGTGCGCAGCGAAATCGGACTCGATTTTGCTTCCGCGTTGCGCTCGATCCTGCGTCAGGACCCGGACATCGTGATGGTGGGTGAAATTCGTGACAACGAAACCGCCGACATTGCGGTGAAAGCGGCGTTGACCGGTCACCAGGTGTTGAGCACGCTGCACACGAACGACGCCGCCGGCGCCATCACGCGTCTGGACGACATGGGCATCGAGCCGTTTTTGATTTCCAGCTCGATCCTGATGACGTGCGCGCAACGACTTGTTCGGCGCGTCTGCACCAATTGCAAGGAAGAGTTCGTGCCGGAGCCGGAATTGGTTGAGAAGCTCGCGCTCGCCGATAACAAAAACACGGTTTTTTATCAGGGAACGGGATGCGACCGCTGTAAAGGGCGCGGTTATCTCGGCCGCGCGGCTTTGATTGAAGCACTTCCAGTGAGCGAGGCGATCCGGCGCTTGATCATCAAGCGCGCTTCGGCCGCGGTGATTAAAAACCAGGCGGTCACCGAGGGAATGAAAACTTTGCGGATGGTGGGAGTTGAGAAAGCGCTCGAAGGCGTGACCACCCTCGAAGAAGTCTGGGGAGTAACGGCGGAGGACCATTAATCAGAATGACGATCCCGTTCCTCGATCTTTTCAAGAAACTCACTGGGCGCTCTGCACCCGTGACCAATGAACCGGCTGCGGCCCCTCCACCGGTGCGAGCGGTCAAAAAACCTGCGAGCGAACGGTTGAGCAAAACCGTGTTGCCGCACGCGACCCGCTCGTTTTCGCCGCCGGATCCGTTTCGGGGTGCAGGCGACACAACTTCCGCGCGGACCAGCACGCCGCCGCTTGAACTCGGCGCCCGCAGAATTACGACTTTAACCCCAAAGCCGAAATCGAGTCGTCTGCCGCCGGCGCTCGCGCGCGCACTCGAACCGAAACTAGAGCGCGCCATCTCGTTGCGGATCGCAGACTTCATCGATGGCGTTCCGGCGGGCTATATTAAACCCGTCGAGATCCTCGACACAGCCGCGCTCGTCTCGTTGAAAGCTTCTGAGATTGAGAAAGGAATGCCGGATAAAAATCCGACTATTTCGCTTTCCAGTCTTTACCAGCAAGTCCCGGAAATTTTCCTGCGAGGCGTCTTACCGGACGACGATACGCGCGTCGCACTCCCGTATGAGAAAGTGCTCGGGCAATTCAAGACTGCGCACGTCCGCGAAGATCAGATGCGCGATCCGACCGTTCCCCAACTCGACACGCCGATCTTGAAAGCGACGATCCAGGATTCGGAGCGTTTCGGAACCAAAATCGAGCCGATCGAAACTTCGTCGCTCCCGCGGGTGCCGATGAAACCGGCCACCGCGGAATCGATTGCCGCCGCCGAACCGGAAGCGACCGTGCAACAGACGACAAAATCGACACCATCTGGTCACCCGGTCATTTCGCTTTATTCGCCGGAGCTCAAACCGAAAAGCGAGCCGCCGGGTCCGGGCCGGACTGGCCTGAAAATCCCTTTTGATACTTCGCCGAATGGAACGGGTGCGTCCGCGTCCGAGAGAGTTCCAGCCTCCAGCGGGCCGCCCGTTCCAACTCCTTTACCGCTCACGCCCGAACTGGCGAAAGTACCATTTCACCCGCCGGCCGAAAAACCAAAAGCGCCGCCGACGAAGACGGAGGTTGCGCCATTAGCAACGAAACTCGAGCTAGCTTTTACGCCGGCGAAAGACGAGACGCCGATCACGCTCTCGCTGAAAGTGGTGCTGCAAAATCTGCCCCGCTTTCAGTTGAACGGCGATGTCTCCGCCGTGTCAGCTGAAGACCGGCTGACGTTGCCGCTCAGGCTGATCGAGACGCAGCTGGCCAGCGGCCGAGTATCGATTTCGCCAGATGTTTTCCAAGCGGCGTTGCCGGAAAAACACCGCGACTTATTTGAGATCGATGAAGCGAAGACGCCGGTGGCGCTGCCACTCGAAGAAGTGCTGAAGAATCTGCCGGCGACGATATTAAAACTTCGCGACGACCAGGAAGGCTTCGCGCTCGACACGGATTTCGAGACGCCGTTCTCGATCAAAGCAAAAGAGGACGCGCAACGCTTCGCGGCCGGCAAAGCGACGGAGCAGCCGGCGGTCGAAGCAAAGATCGATGTCACGCCTGCGGCCGAGAAAAGGATTGATCCGAAAGAAGTCGTTGCTCAAGCGAGCGCTCTGGCTGGCGTGAAAGCATGCGCGATTACTTTTTCAGACGGTTTAAGTTTGGCCGGAGAGTTGCCTGAGAAAATCGCAGCCCAAGGTTTGTGCGCGATGGCGCCCGCGATTCTGGAACGGATCGCTCAGCATGTGCGCGAGACGAAACTCGGTTCGCTGGTGGCGGTAACGATTTACACGAGCGGCTCGGCCCTGAGTTTTTTTGCGCAACGGAACATTTGTATGACGGCGTTGCACGCCGAGGGCTCGCTCCCGCCGCAGACTCGCACCCAAATTGCCGAACTGGTGGAGAAACTTTCGCGGACTTACGCGCAGCCGGAGGCCCCGCATGTCGATCATTAATTACGCGAGCCGCGAGATTCAGTTCAAAATCGTTTATTACGGTCCGGCGTTGTGCGGCAAGACAACCAATCTGAATTATATTCATCAGCGGATCAATCCGCTGAATCGCGGCGATCTGGTTTCGCTCGCCACCGCCACCGAGCGCACGCTTTTCTTCGATTTCCTACCGCTGAATGCGCTCGTGATCAAAGGGTTCGTGACCAAGTTTCAGCTCTACACCGTGCCCGGTCAGGTGATTTACAACGCCACCCGGCAACTGGTGTTGCGCAGCGTGGACGGAATTGTTTTCGTGGCCGATTCGCAGTGGGAAAAAATGGAGGAGAACGTCGAGAGCTTCAAAAATCTCAGCGACAACCTCGCCCTTCAAAACATGGTGATCGAAGAGATCCCGTGCGTGCTCGAGTACAACAAGCGCGACCTCCCGAATGTCGCGCCGGTCAATTACATGGAATACGTTTTGAACAACCGGAAAAAGCGGCTGCAAAGTTTCGAAGTGATCTCGAGCTCCGGTCAAAACGTGTTCGCGGCGCTTAATGCGGTCTCGCAAATTCTGTTGCACAAATTCAGCAAGCACAGCGAAGCGCCACAAGGGGCGCCACTGCCGATCGCGATTCCGGTCGAGCCAGCCCCGCCAGAAGCGAGGCAACTTCCCGCATGAACGCGATCCCGGTCCTAACCATCGAAGACGTAGCGACGCTGGATGGCGTTCTCGGAGATTTTTTGAAAAAGACCGAGGCCGATCTCACCGTAGTGATTGATCGCGGCGGTAACGTGATTTCGCAGTGCGGCGATATGGACGTGATCGATGTCACCGTCATTGCGGCGCTCGCGGCCGGCTCTTTCGCTGCGACGCGCGAGCTCGCGCGCCGCATCGGCGAAGTAGAATTCAATGCTCTCTATCATCAGGGCAACGGAAGTCACATGTTCATGAATTCGGTCGATGACGAAACGATCATGATCAC
>QHPY01000149.1:7960-12882 GCA_003219215.1 Verrucomicrobiota bacterium
GGAAGATTGTAAAACAGAAAAGGGGCGGACCTTTCGATCCGCCCCCTCCCTGCCTACGAGCTTCTCCTAGCTCTTGTTTTGGGAAATCAGTGCCCTGACTGGTTTTGGGAAACTACTTCGTTGAGTTTGAAGATGGGCAGGAACATCGCGATGACGATGCCGCCGACGATCACGCCCAGGAAAACGATCAGCATCGGCTCAATCAAAGAGGTAAGGGCGTCGAGCATCGCTTCGATTTCTTCGTCCCAGAAATCGGCCATTTTCTCGAGCATGTTGTCGATCTTGCCGGTAGCTTCACCGGCCGAGACCATTCGCAGAAGCATCGGTGGGAAAATTGATTTCTTCGACATCGCGACCGACAGATTGTCGCCTTTTTCCACGTCCTCGCTGACGCCTTTGATGCTTTCTTCGACGACGTGATTGCCGGCCGCTCCGCCGACGATATCGAGCACTTCAAGAATCGGCACACCGCTGCGGATGAGCTGGGCGAACGTGCGCGCGAAACGTGACATGCAAATCTTGTGCACAAGCGGACCGAACACCGGTAGCTTCAGTTTCCAGCGATCGGCAAGTTGCTTGCCGCGTTTGGAGCGCAGAAAGGTTCGGATCCCGAAGAACAGGGAGCCAATTCCGAGCAACAGAAAATACCATTCGCCTCGCACGAAATCGCTCACGTCGATCAGGAACTGGGTTGGGGCAGGCAACTTGGCGCCGAAATCCTTAAAAATTTCGCCAAAGATTGGCACGACGCGAACAATGAGAAATGTGGTGATGGCGAATGCGATGCAAACCACAATGACCGGGTAGGTCATTGCTGATTTGACCTTCTTGCGCAAACGCGCGCTGGCTTCGAGGAATCCGGCAAGGCGCTCCAAAATTTCCGCGAGCAAACCGCCGCTTTCGCCCGCTTTCACCATGCTGACGAAGAGTCGATTGAAAACGCGCGGATGCTTCGCGATCGATTCATGAAATGTTTCGCCGCCTTGTACGCGTGTCGTTACATCGCTGACGACATGGCGCAAGCTGCGCTGGCGCTTGGGATCGGACTGGTCGTAAAGCGCGGTCAATCCCTGGACCAATGAAATGCCGGCGTCGATCATGGTGGCGAGCTGGCGGGTAAAAAGGACCAGATCGGTTTCCTTGACCGTCCAGATTTTCTTGCGCGAGCGGCCGGCGACAGCTTTCTTTTGCAGCGACAAAACCATCAGGCCGCGGCTCATCAGACTAGTGACGGCATTGTCTTCGTTCAGGGCGTCTTGGATGCCGGAGACGATGCGGCCGGAGGCGTCTCGAGCTTGGTAGGCAAAGGTGATCATGCTATAATTTCCATATTCAATCAAGCACCTATAATGCCACGCCTTGCCACCACCCGAATTTCAGGCACTCTCCCATCATGCTCGCCGCCGAAATCCATCAGCTCCAACCCGAGATTTGGATTTGGCAGGCGTTCGATCCGTCGGTAAAAGCCGAGCTCTTTTCCACCGCTTTGACCACCCCGGCAGGCCTCTACTTTGTCGATCCAATTCCACTTCTCGAACCACAACTCCGCCAGGTTTCCAACGCTGCGCCGATCGTTGGAATAATCGTGACCAACTCTAATCATCCGCGGTCTGCCACCGCGTATTCGGGGCGTTTTTCCGTGGCAATTTTCGCGCACGCGCACACGTTTCGCGACCCGAAACCGGCGCGATTCACTGAAGTCAAAAACGCTGTCGCGATCGGCGACGAATTGGAAGTAATTGAAATCGACGGCGCCGTTGCTGGCGAAATCGCACTCTACCATCCGTCGAACGGCGGAACGCTGATCGTTGGCGACGCACTGATTAACTTCGAGCCTTATGGATTTACATTGCTGCCGCGAAAATATTGCCTGAACGAAAAGCGAATGCGCAGTTCACTACGTCAACTTCTCAGGCGACCGGCCGAGCGCATGCTTTTCGCCCACGGCACGCCAATCCCTTCACGGGCAACTGTGCGTTTGCGGCAATTGCTGGAAAGCGATTCATAGGTCGTCGTGTGAATTTGGAAGATCGACATCGTCGGAGCGAAACACGATCGGGCAGTGCCCTGGAGCGCTTTCTTCGATTGATTCGATTTTCGCACACGATTTTCGCGTTGCCGTTTGCGCTTGGTGCGTTGGTTGTGGCAGCGAACGGTCTGCCCTCAGCTCGAACATTACTTCTGGTCCTGGTCTGCATGGTTTCCGCGCGCACCGCGGCAATGCTTTTCAATCGCTTCGTCGATTGGTCGCTCGATCAGCGCAACCCGCGCACGGCTTCAAGGCATTTGCTTCTCTCAAAATCCGCCGTCGGCGCATTGCTCGCCGTCAGTTCGGTCGTTTTCTTGGCGTCAGCCGCCGCGATCAATTGGTTGACGTTTGTGCTCTCGCCGGTTGCGCTCGCGATCGTGTTCTTTTATTCGCTGACCAAGCGCTTCACCGCTGCGACCCACTTTTTTCTTGGATTAGCCCTGGCGATTTCTCCGATTGGCGCCTGGATCGCCCAACGAGGAGCTGTTGACCTTCCACCATTCGTTCTGGCCCTGGGAGTTATCTGCTGGGTGGCCGGATTCGATCTGATCTACGCGACGCAGGATTTTGATTTCGACCAACGCGAAGAAATTCGCTCGCTCGTGGTAAACGTTGGCATCGCGCGGAGTCTTCGGCTGGCGCAATTGCTCCATCTGTTGCTACTTGGCGCGTTAATCGGCTTCGGCTTGGTGGCGAAGCTCGGACCAATTTATTTTTGGGCGATGCCTTTGGTCGCAGCTGCTCTCATTTACGAACATCAAAGCGCGCGATCCCTCAACGTGGCCGGCATTAATCGCGCTTTTTTTCAGAGCAACGCTTTCGTCAGTGCCGTTTTTTTGATTGCGGTTTGTCTGGACCGCCTTGTCTGACTACGTGCTGTTTGCGGATGCCGGTAAATGCCAGTCCGGCTCGGATTCACATCGCGTTCAACTGCGCGACGCGTTTCTCGTGCCGGCCGCCTTCGAACGGCGTTTCAAGCCAAACGCGCACAATCTTCAATGCGAGATCTTCCGGGATCATGCGCTGGCCAATGGAAAGAACATTCGCGTCGTTGTGCTGGCGCGAGAGACGGGCAGTCTCCTCGTTCCAGCAAAGCGCGCAACGTACAAGGTGAACCTTGTTCGCGGCCATCGCTTCGCCGTTGCCCGATCCGCCGAAGACGATGCCGCGGTCGCATTCGCCGCGCGCAACCGCTTCCGCCGCCGGGCGAATGAAAAGGGGATAATCCACCGGATCTTCACTGAAAGTGCCGTAGTCCTTCACTTCGTGACCGAGCGAGGTGAGAAGCTCCCTCACCTTTTCCTTGTAACGAAAGCCGGCGTGATCGGTGCCGAGTGAAATTTTCATTTCTGTCCACTTTGCTGCTGAAGGCTAACTATCAGTGTCGAGTATAACCAAACCTGTCCTGTCGAGCGAAGTCGAGACATCTCTCATTATTTCCGGACCGATCGAAGTAAATTGAGAGAAATATCTAGAGATTCCTCCACGTCGGAATGACAAAAACACGTTAGCTCCCGTGCAGCTTCGCCAGTTGACTCCAGATCTCGCGTTCGCGCTCCGACAATTTTTTCGGAATGTTTATTTGCGCCACAATATAAAGGTCGCCTCTTTTTCCGGAGATACCGGGCAGGCCGCGTTCGCGTAAACGAAAGCGCTGACCGCCCTGCGTCCCGGCCGGAATTTTCAGGCGAACATTGCCTTCGAGTGTCGGCACTTTCAGTTGCGTCCCAAGCGCCGCCTGCCATGGCGCCATCTTCACGTCGTGAATGAGATCGCTGCCCTCGACTGAAAAATCCGGATGTTTCGCGAGGCGCACGCGCAAAAAAAGGTCGCCGCTTTTTCCGCCGCGGGCGCCAACTTCTCCCTGACCGGCGAGGCGGATGCGCTGGCCTTCATGAACGCCGCGCGGAATTTTCACCTGATAATTTTCGACTTTGTTTGAGCCAGCGCGACGCAACGAAACCGTGCGTGTCGATCCGTGCAGCGCTTCTTCAAGCGTGACCAAAATATCGGCTTCGACATCGGCTCCGCGTTCGGCCGTGGCTTCGCGCCCGCCAAATCCGCCGAAAGCCGAACGACCCCGCCCGCCGCCAAAAAACGCTTCGAAGAAATCGCTGAACCCGGTGCCGCCGAATTCAAACTGGACGCCGCCGCCATCGCCGCCCCATTGATAAAATCCTCCGCCAGGTTGACCGCCCCACTGCGGCGGCGGTTGGAATCCGCCAGGTTGGTTCCAGTCGGCGCCCAGCTGATCGTATTTCTTGCGTTTCTCCGGATCGCTCAGGACTTCATAAGCTTCGTTGATCTGCTTAAATTTTTCCTCGGCGGCTTTTTTGTCCTTGGCGACGTCAGGATGATACTTGCGCGCCAGTTTCCGAAACGCGCTCCGGATCTCGTCTTCCGTCGCCGTTTTGGAAACGCCGAGAGTTTCGTAATAATCTCTGAACTGGACTGCCATCGAGCCTCAACCTTGTGCCGCCGTCCAATTCGCGCAACCTTCTTGCGAAATGCGCGAGCTCGGAAAATTCCTGGTGATGATCGGCGCGATTATCATTTTGCTGGGCGCGATTCTGTGGAGCGGCTTCGCTCCCAAATGGCTGGGACGCTTACCGGGCGACATTCGCATCGAACGCGAGCATTCGGTGTTCTATTTCCCAATCGTCACCTGCATCATCATCAGTATCGTGCTGAGTCTGCTCTTCTCCATCTTTCGACGCTGATGCCAGCGTCTGCGAAACAGCTCGCTTTAGATCGACATGTTGCGCGGCTGGTTCGATGCCGGCGTTGTCCGCGAATGAAATCGACGCCGGTGTCCGGTGGCGCGGTTGTCAGCGAGGTGATGTTGATTGGACAGGCGCCCGGTCCGCGCGAGCCCACTTTGAAACGCCCATTC
>QHPY01000150.1 GCA_003219215.1 Verrucomicrobiota bacterium
GTTTCCCTGGAAAATCTCCCGGCGGGACCGACCGCGTGCCGGCGCCGGACGAAATTTTCAATTGCTCTTCCTGGATGAACGAAGAGGTCAAAATTCTTCAGCCGCGTCTGATTATTCCGGTCGGGCGATTGGCAATCGGGCAATTCATCGAGTGCACGAAATTAGAGAAGGTGATCGGCCGCAAGTTTCGCGCTCGTCGCACCGAACACATCCTCGATCTTATTCCGCTGCCCCATCCCTCTGGCGTTTCGCCCTGGCATAAAATTCCACCGGGGAAACAATTGTTGGCGAAAGCGATGCACAAAATCGCGCGCCATCCGGCGATCAAGCATCTGACACAGCAGTGACAAAGATCACGGCGCTAAAATTCCAGTGTCCTTTGTGTCCTTTGTGGACTTTGTGCGAGACTCTCCCGTGAACGTTCCAACGCGCGCTGAAATTCCCGAGTCCGACAAGTGGGATCTGGCG
>QHPY01000151.1 GCA_003219215.1 Verrucomicrobiota bacterium
CGTTCGCAATTTCCTGATGATTGAATTGCGAAGCGACGTCCTGCGCCGCTTGCAGCGCTTCCTGCATCTTCTGGGTGAACTTGTCGATGCGCATCCTTCAAAATAACGAACGCGCGTCTGCCGGCAATTGCGCCTATTCGTCATTCCGAACAAAGTGAGGAATCCCACAGTCGGAGCCTGGAGCCACAAGCTAAGATGAGTGATCAACGCGCTTTTGTGAGATTCCCTCGCTCTGCTCGGAATGACAGCATGAATGGCGTTCGTCCATTGCAGCGGTGCTTCTTCCCGCTTATGAGTGTTGGCCATGAGCGGCGAAATAAAATTAACAAGTCGCAACGCACTTCGTGTTTTGCGGCCGGGGCCGTTCCGCCGTTACATCATCGGCAGCGCGATTTCGGACACCGGAACGTGGATGCAAGTTATGACCCAGGGTTGGGTCATGGCCACGCTCACGACTTCGGCTTTTATGCTTGGGTTAGTGAACCTTTGTGCCGGATTGCCGATGCTCGCACTGACGATGGTCGGCGGGTCAGCCGCCGATAAATTCGATAAGCGCAAGATTTTGTTGATCACGCAATACGTCCAGATTGTGCTCGCTGTTTCGATCGGGCTTTTGATCTGGAGCGGAAAAATCCAGATCTGGCACATCTTTGTTTTCGCCGCGCTCCTCGGCGTTTCGAATTCGTTCGAAATGCCGACGCTGTCGGCGCTGGTGCCTGAACTGGTCGAGCGCGATGAAATTCAGAGCGCCATTTCAATCGATCGCTCGGTGTTTCATGGATCGCGCGTGGTCGGTCCGGCGGTCGGTGGTTACCTAATTTCAGTCTGGGGGATGGCTTCGGCGTTTTTTGCGAACGCAATCTCATTTGTTGCGCTGATCATCGCAATACTTTCGTTGCCGGCGCGTCGCCGCGGTACTGCCGAAGAAGAGGAGAAACGCGCCACTGGGATCAAGGAGGGGTTTCGTTACGTCGCCAAGGACAAGCCAAGCCTCGCGATGGTTACGCTGATCGCGACCCAAGCGGTTTGTATCTTCCCCATCATTACTGTGATGATGCCCCTTTACGTAAGACTTGTCCTCAAATTAGGCGCGGACAAGCTCGGCACCCTGATGGGCGCTTCCGCGGTGGGCTCCGTCGTTGGTTCGCTTTTCCTGATCGGCTTGCCCCGTGAAAAACGCATTCCCCTGATGATGATCTGCGCAACCGCTGTCACGGTTGTGGTGATTGGGTTGTCGCGGGCTCCCAGTTTTTATGTCGCAATGGCGCTGTTAATCGTAAATTCGCTCGGTTTGGCGACAAACTTTGGTCTTGCCAGTACGATCGTGCAGGAACGTGCGCCAGATTATTTGCGTGGCCGCGTTTCCGCCGTGTTCATGTTGAGCTTTGTCGGGATCATGCCTCTCGCAGGACTCGGCGTAACGGGTCTGTCTGATTTGATCGGAATGCCAACGGCACTGGCAATTGCTGCCATTTCTTATGGTACCATCACGTTATTGGTCCTGGCACGCGTCCGCCGGCAATGCTGCGAACCGGCGCTGAGCGAAGCGAGACCAGTTGAAACGCCTGCGCCTCCAGTCGCTGCGACGATTTAACGTGATCGCGTTTTCCACGTGCTGGAATTCAGCTCGACACACCGACGGCGCCGAAATGTTGCGCGAGATTGTCGATCTTGGCTTCGATCGCGTTGAGCTGGGCCACGGCATTCGCATTTCACTCATGCCCGGAATTCAAAAAATGTATGAGACCGGCAAAGTGAAATTTAGCAGCCTGCACAATTTCTGTCCGTTACCGGTGGAAGTGATGGGCGCTTCACCCGATTGCTATCAATTTTCGTCGCCTTACGGGAAAGAACGCGAGCGCGCGATCAAACAAACGTTCCAGACGATCGATTTCGCGGAGCGCCTCGCCGCGCCGTTCATCGTCATGCATCTTGGAGAAGTTCCAATGAAACCGGTGACGGATTCATTCATCAAGCTTGCTCGCAAAGGTGAACTCCTTTCCCGCAAATATGTTCGCGAGAAGATTCGTGCCGTGGAAAAGCGTGAAGCGGCATCGGCCGCATACCTCGAGCGAGTGAAAGGTTGTTTGCGTCGCATTGTCGAGTACGCCGCATCAAAAAAGGTAAAACTCGGGATCGAAGGCCGCCGCGGTTACGAAGAGATTCCGAGCGAACGCGAATTGCCTGCGTTACTCGACGAATTCAACTCACCGCAGGTCGGTTATTGGCCCCCCGCGCGTTTGGCTGCCATGTTCAGGATTGCATTTGGCCGGCCCAAGATCATCAGCCGCCATTCACTGGAGATGTCGATCTTGTCAAACTGGTGCCGCTCTTGCCCAAAGATTGCGCCTGGGTTTGGGAAATGAGTCCGCGAAAGAGCGCCGAAGAAATCCAGCGCTCGGTTAAAATTTGGAAAGAACGCTTCGAGACATGAAGAAAATTCTCATCACCATCATTCAATTGGTGGTTACGATTGGGTTGCTCGTCTGGGTCTATCACGACCCGAAGAAACTCGTCGAGATGCGGGAAGCACTCAGACATGCGCGCCTTCAGTGGATCGGCGCCGGAATGCTCGCCTACTTTGTCGTCGAGGTCGCCGCCGCGTTTCGCTGGCACATTCTTCTGAAAGTGCAGGGAATCCGTTTAACTTTTCCGCGATTGTCCGGCCTGTTCCTGATCGGAATGTTTTACAATCAGTTTTTACCGGGAGGCACCGGCGGAGACATAATTAAGAGTTATCTGTTGTTAAAGGAGACCGACAAGAAGGCTGGCGCTCTGCTGGCTGTGGTGTTCGATCGCTTCATCGGCTTAGTCGCACTGGTTGCGATCACGGTGACGCTTGTAAGCATGCGGTTCGATTTGCTGTCGCAGACTTACGAAACGCGCCGTTATCTTTGGTTTCTCCTGATTCTCCTCAGTATTTCAATTGCGAGCTTGCTGGTCAGCTTTGTCGTCAGTGGATTCAATCTTTTTCATTTACTTCCAGACAAGTTTCCCGGCCGCGAAAAGTTGATTGAGATCGCCGCTGCCTACCATCTCTACGCTCGGCATTGGTTCGCAACCTTGAGCGCGTTTAGCGCATCTCTCGTGGCCCATCTCGCCACATTCATGACTTTCTTGTGCGCGGCTTATGCTCTGCGCGCTGACGTCATCATAACGAACTTCTTTGCGGTAATGCCTATCGAGCGCACGATCTCGGCGCTCCCAATTAGTTTTGCCGGCGTCGGACTGCGCGAAAAAGTCCTACAAACGATGCTTCATCAAGTTTGCGGAGTTAACGAAGGTGTCGCTGTGCTCATTGGCTCACTGAGCTTTCTCATCATCGTTTTGTGCTGCCTCCCAGGCGGCATTGTTTACTTCTTCTACAAACCGAGCGGCGTCGCGAAACGCGTGCGCCTGCGCGAAATGCAACGCGAAGTGGCGACGATGGAGCATGAAATCCAAGAGCCGCAGTAAGGTACGAGCCGCGCGGCCAGCGCGAACTGGATGGGCAGTATCGCCCAAACGCAGCGCCCACATTTCTCGGCCGTTCGTCAGCGCGACTTTTGCCATGACGGTTGACGGAAAAATTACCACGCGCGATTTCGCGCCGGTCGATTTCACTTCGCCCGAAGACAAACGGCACTTGTTCCGGCAACGCGCACTCGCGGATGCGGTGATGATCGGGCACAGTACCCTCAAGCGCGACAACGTTCGTCTGGGTCTGCCAGACGATTTGAAAGAGGAGCGTATCAAACGCGGGCAAACTCGAGGGCCGCTGCGCGTGATTGTTTCCAACGAAGGCAAGATCGACAATCACCTGAAAATTTTTCGGTCCGATCCGGCGAAAATGGGACCCATTCTAGTTTTCTCGACCAGACGAATGCCGAAAGAAGTGCGAGCCGCACTCGCGGATAAAGCGATTCTGCATTTGAGCGATCAGCGAGATGTCGATCTGGTCGAGATACTGCGAACTTTGCGGCGCGATTACAAAGTTCGCAGGATCGCGTGTGAAGGCGGGCCGATTCTCTTTCGTTCGCTGCTCGAGCTCGGTTTGGTCGACGAACTTAATCTCACGATTGCGCCCTATTTATTTGGCGGAGTCGACGCACCGACGCTTACCGGATTAAGCAAAGAATTTCTGCCGGCCAGCGTTCATTGCGTGATGAAAAACATGCGGGTCGTGGGCAATGAATGTTTTCTGACTTACCGGATCAGGTCTCGCCGGTAGCTGCGCGATTTACTTTGCCCGCTCGCGGACGCGGCACGAGCTCGCCCCCGCAATTCGGGCAAACCGAGTTCAGCGAAGCTGAGCATTCGCCGCAGAACGTGCATTCATAAGTACAAATGTAGGCTTTGCCATCTGCCGCCAGGGCGCGCCCGCACTTTTCGCATTCTTTTTCATTTCCAGCGCCATCGGATCAGACGACCGTAGACAAATTCTGCGCAACTGGAATGCGCAAAACGAATTCAATTATCATGAAGGCGGCGAGGATGTCGATCTCCGAGACGCCAATGCTGCGTCGAACTTTCCGTTGCACGGAACGACTGCTAGAGTGACGTACAATGCGTTCGCGCGGACTGGTTTCGTTCAGTGCGAGTTTCGCCCTACTGCCGATGTCGATCCTCGGGCAAGGCGCAGTAGAGGGAAGAGTCGGGCTGCCGGAATTGCACACTGCGGCGCCTGTTGTTGTGAAACGATATGAGATCGTTACACGCGGCGGCGTTCTTTCCACCCAGCCACCACTGGCAGTGGTTTATCTGGAGGGCTCGTTTTCAAAACCTAAGTCACAACCTGTAAAGCAGGTTGCCCAGAAAAATTTGGAATTTGTGCCACCGCTCCTGCCGGTGCAGGTGAACACCAGAGTCGAATTCCCGAACCTCGATGACACCTATCACAGTATATTTTCCTATTCACCCGCGAAACGGTTCGATCTCGGTCGTTATCGTCCGGAAGAGCGTCCGATCCCGTCCGAAATTTTTGACCGAGCAGGCTTGGTTACGCTTCGGTGTGATATTCACGAGCACATGCGCGGGCTCATTCTTGTTCTCAACACGCCGTATTTTGTTATGACGGATCCTGAAGGGCGATTTCGATTGGGCGGACTGCCTTCTGGCCACTACACGCTGAAGGCGTGGATCGACAGTAAGACAACGCGGGAGAGAACGGTGACGCTAAAGAGCGGGGAAACAGCGCGTGTTGATTTGCCATGATCGCCGCGGCCGAGCCTAGCAAGCAAGCTATAACCAGTTTCCGGACAAAACTTTCAGTGACGATGATGCTGGTCGTTTCCGGGATGACAGCTCTCGGGCTTTATCTGGCCCAGCGCACTGTCGGGACAACTGCAGAGCGCGATTTGCAGCAGAATTTTCAGGCTCAGCTCTCTTCTCTGCACGGACTGGAAGAATTGCGTCACGCTGCCTTGGCCGAACGTTGCCGCGTGCTGTCGGAGAAGCCGCGAATTCACGCGGCGCTTGAAGATAACGCTCTCGATCTCCTATACCCCAGCGCCAAAGATGAATTGCGCGACCTGATGGAAGGCGAAGAGCCATCTTCAGAGCAAGCAGCCAGCACGCTTCATGCACGATTTTACCGTTTCCTGGATGGCGCGGGCGCCGTTCTGCCACCGCCGAATTTGAAAGATGTCGGCGTGATAAACACAGCCGCAGAAGCGCAGTTGGCATTAGCTCAACTGCCCGAGAAACAGCAAAGCGGCTATCTCTCACATCCCGATGGTGGCAGCGACCGTGTAGATGAAATAATTGCCTTTCCAATTTTTTCGACGGAGACCGGCGAAATTATTTCCGCGCTCGTTGTTGGCTTCAAACCGTTAGAGATTGTTCCCAAGAGCGCCGCCGCCGGAATTAGGAGCGGGATTTGGGTGAACAGACGATTGCACCTGGCGTCGCTTTCGCAATCGGAACTCGAAGCCTTGGGTAATGAAATAACCCGGGCACTCACAAGATCGGATTCCGTGCAAAATAATTTTACTGTCCGTGTGAATGGCGCCCTGCACCTGTTGTTTTACAAGCGACTTAATCCAGGTTCGGTTTTTCCGCCCGCCTACGAAATTTGCCTGTATCCGCTGGCCAGTGCGGTAGCGCAGTTACATCGGCTGCGCTGGCAAATTGGAGGCGTGGGTGGATTGCTGTTACTGGGCGGTTTTGTGGCCAGCCACTTCGTCGCTGTCCGTTTCTCGAAGCCGGTGGAAAAACTGGCATTGGATTCGGAACAAAATCGCGCCCAACGCAGACTGGCAGAGGCCGCTCTCATTTCTACAAGTGAGAAATTAAAAAGATCGACAAGGTATTCGGCCGATGCATCGCACCAGTTAAAAACGCCGGTTACAGTTCTTCGGGCGGGACTCGAGAGCTTGCTTTCGCGCGATGATTTTGACGCAGCGGTTTACGAGGAACTCTCGGCCCTGCTTCATCAGACCCACCGGTTGACCGGAGTCATCGAAGACTTGCTGCTCCTTTCGCGGATGGACTCGGGCCATTTACAGATCAAGTCCGAGACGGTGAATCTCGGTGAGCTTATTGAGGAATGGCTCGATGATCTCGGGACGCTACTCGAGCAGGTTGATGTGAAGATTGAGAAGAAGTTGCCAGCCAAAATCTACGTTGTTGGGGAAAGGCGATACACGTCACTCATTGTCCAAAATCTTCTGGAGAACGCAGGAAAATACAACCGGTCAGGTGGCCGGATTAAAATTGAAGCGCAGGAAAAAAACGGCGATGTGATCGTGACAGTTGGCAATACCGGCGAGCCAATTGCGCCCTCAGAGCAGGAACACATTTTCGAACGGTTCCATCGCGGTTCGGAAAAAAGTGCGCCAGGACACGGGCTTGGCTTGAGCCTGGCACGCCAGCTCACGCGGCTCCACGGCGGCGATCTGAGGCTAGTCCGTTCGGGCGATGATTGGACGGAATTTGAAATTTGTTTTCCAGCGGCGCAACCCGCAGCAGACGGCGGCAGTTAAAACTGCATGAAGCCACTGCTGCGCGTGCTCAGCCTTTGGCTTTTCGTCGCCAATGCCGGAGCGCTCGAAATTGATGACTTTCTCGACCGGCTCGATAACGCACTGACGTTTTCTGCGTTCCAAGACAATATCCGAGCGCGCCTGAGCGGTACAATCGATCTTGAAGTTTACCATTTCGAGCAACCAGCGCCGGAACTGATCGACAGCAAGATCGACAATCTGTTCAATCCGCGTTTATCACTGTTTCTCGACGCACAATTCGGCAAACAAATTTACTTCTTCGCCCAATCGCGACTCGATCGCAGATTCGATCCGAGCAATCACGGCGCTGCCGTTCGGCTGGACGAATATG
>QHPY01000152.1 GCA_003219215.1 Verrucomicrobiota bacterium
CTTGATTGTGTAGCCTTTCGCGTCGCGCGTCAGAAAGAAGTGGACAATCTTTGGCGCCTTCGGATCGCTCGTGTCCATGGCGTGCCCGCCTAGCCGCGTCCAAACCGGCGTAAGGCTGCCGAACGCCTTTCGCCCAGTCAGCTTGTAGCCGCCGTCGACACGCTCTGCTTTCGCCGAGGAAAGCAACCCCGGGATGTCGTTGCCGTGTTCGGCATGACCCGCCGCAAACACTTCGCCGGCCGCCGCATCTTTGAGAATCCACTCGCACGACTTGTCGCCGCCGCGCCAGAGATCCGCCGCATCGCCGACCCAGTAGTTGTGCATATTGATACACAGCGCGGTCGCAGGCGCGTACTGCGCGAGTAAACGCGTTTCGCGCGCGACCTGCGCGAGGGTCATGCCCGGCCCTCCGAACTCTTTCGGGATCGCCATCTTGAGATACCCAGCGGCCTTCAGCTCGTTGAAATCCTCCAGGCAAAACGTATTGTCGCGATCGTAGCGGGGCGCGCGCTCGCGGCACCGGTCAAGAAGCGGTTGAGTCAGCATGGAACTGGAAACCGCGGTCATGAATTCTAGGCAATGTCGGTGGAATTTAGAGCATCGACGTGCAAGCGAAAATTCGTCAAGATAAAATCGCGCGCGTTTGTAATCACGACCTATGAATTGGAGGGCATCGCGCCCTTGCGTCCCTAAATGGTTAAGCAAGAGATTCCGGGTTAGATTCCAAAGTACGCCTTTAAAGACGCAATAATTTGCCTAATTCTCGTTAGATCTCATGCGCCAGGAGCGTGTTCTCGTTGGGCGTTGCTCCACGTCTGCGTTTTTGATTCCAGTTCCGGCCCTTAACGAATAAGAACAAACTATGAAAACAACATCGAAATGCACTGTCTTTACCGCCATTGGCTGCTTGAGTGTCGCCGCTTTGGTCCTGGCCGCCGATCATCCTGCTGCCTCGGTGCCTGCTGATGCTGCGCTCGCCAAACTCAAGGAGGGCAATCTTCGGTTTGCCTCGAGTGAGGTATCCCAGAGCAAGCCGACGGCGGCGCGTCGGACGGAGACGGCCCAAGCGCAGCACCCGTTCGCTATCATTGTCGGATGCGCCGATTCCCGTACTCCGCCCGAGTTGATCTTCGACCAGAACCTCGGTGACCTTTTTGTCATTCGCACGGCTGGCAATCTGGTCGACGACCATGCGTTGGGCAGCATCGAATACGGGGTGGAGCACGTGGGCGCGCGCTTGATCGTAGTCCTGGGTCATACACGGTGCGGTGCGGTTACGGCTGCGTTGGAGAGCGACCACGCGCCTGGACACATCGACTCATTGGTTCGCGATATTCAGCCCGCAGTCAAAGCCGCCAAGGGCAAGCCAGGAGACGCGCTGGACGCGGCCATCATCGAAAACGCGCGCCTGGTTGCGGCTCAGGTTAAAGCAAAGGCGGCGCTTGGCGACCTGGCCAAGGAGGTACGAATTGTTTCCGCCATCTATGACCTTGATACGGGCAAGATTGAATGGATCAAGGACTGACAGTCGCTACGCCTAACCAATCAATGCAGCCATTTCAAAAGGTTGAGGGAGCGAACTGTAAAACGGTTTCGGCCTGACAACTACCGAGCCTCAGTTCTCGAAGGCACCAGGATCGCGTCGCGCATGCCGTGGAGAAATTTTTTGTCGGCCGGAACGATGGTGGCGAGAGCGCCGTGCAATTTCACCTGATCGTGTTCCACAAAATAGTACGGACACAGACGGACCCGGCCTTTCATCGTTTTCAATTCGTCGGAATCCGGTTCACAGTAACGATGCGCGAGCAAACGGCCTTTGTGGAAACGCTGCATGATCGTTGGCGACGAGTCGAAGGTGGCAAGCGCATTGTCGATCCTCTTTTCCCATTCGGCGTGGGCGAGATCGGATCCGAGTGAAATTCCACGACTGCCCCAGCCGAGCGGCGAGAATCCGCTCACTTTCAAAAGGAGATCGCGATCTTTCTGGCTGAACTTCGCTGCTTCCCGCCAATCGTGAATTTCCAGACGCGGAATAACTGCGTGCTGCGGCAACGGGGTCGGATCGAGTATCCATGAGTAGGGGATAACTTCCTGGAGCTTGAGAAAATATTTCTCGCCGAGCTCGCGTCGCCAAAATTCGTAGAGCGGTCTCAACCAGAACAAGGCGAACCACATTTTTTCTTCGAGGAACGGTTTGATCGGCGGGGTGATCGCGACTCGTCCTTCGGCGTTCGTGTGCAGCAGACTGTCGATCTTCGGGATGTTCGGAAGATCGAACAGCTCGAAGAACCGGTAAACGGCGCGGCTGTCTCGTGCCTCATAATTTTCCGCCGCGACAACGCGCCACTCCCAATCTGGTTGTCGATCTTTCAATCGCGCGGCGAGCCATTCCATTTCCGGCCGATAAGTCGACGCTTCCTGGGAAATGACGATGTCGCCGCCATTCGGCAGCACGCTTTGAAATCCTTCCAGCATTCCGTCAGCGCCGCCGACGATTTGTTTATCGAACGCGGAATACGTTTGGTTCAGCCAGGCAGTTAAACCGATTCCGCCGGGAACAGAATCGATTTCAGCGATGATGTAACCGTTGTCGGTGACAATCAGGTCGGGCCGGATGACTCGCGGCAAATCATCGCGAATTTCTTTGCGCCGCGAAAATTCAATCAACTCCTTCGGTTTGCCCGCGTCCAAGTAACGCGCGACCCACGCGGGCTGTTTTCCTTTAACGCTAAGTTGGTAAAGCTGATTGCACGCCCGCTGAAAAACGAACAAGCGATGGCCGAGTTGCTCGAGTTCAGTTAGAAATTTCCTTTCGATCGGGAATGCGTCGGGCGAAAGCAGCCAATCCTTTTCCGCAAAAAGGCCTTCCTTTGGCAAAGCGTCACGAATTGCGGCGAGTGTGTCAGTTCGAGCGAGCATCGCGTGGAACGAACTCTCAACTCTCAACCCTCAACTCTCAACTTTGTCTCAGCGGCCTGCGGCCATCTTCTTCAGCGCAAGTTTCACCAGTTCTTCCGCGGATTTCGCCTGGCCTTGCGTCTGCAAATCGCGAACTGCTTTGTGCGCGTCGACCAGTTTGTAACCGAGCGCGATCAGAGCAAGCACCGCTTCGTTTGCCTGCTCCTGCTCCGGCGTCGGCGCGTACGCGGCGGTTGCCGCTTGCCAGGCCGCCGCCACACCGAGTTTGTCTTTCAATTCCAGAACAATTCGCTCGGCGGTTTTCTTGCCGAGCCCGCTGATCTTGGAAATCGCCGCGATATCGGAATTCACGACCGCGGTTTTGAAATTGCTCACGCTCATGCCGCTTAGGACCGCCAGCGCCAATTTCGGGCCGATTCCACTGACGTTGTTCACGAGCAACCGAAACAGATCGCGCTCCGGCACGGTCATGAACCCGTAAAGAATATGCGCGTCTTCGCGAACGGCCAGATGGGTCAGGATCCGGATCGGTTGGCCGACGGTCGGAAGTTTATCGTAACTCGATAGCGGGATGAAAACTTCATAGCCAACGCCGTTGACATCGACGGTCGCCTGTGTTGGAAGCGCACTCACGAGTTTGCCGTCAAGAAACGTGATCATGTGAAGCAACGCTTCCTC
Organism: Verrucomicrobiota bacterium; assembly: GCA_003219215.1. Lineage (GTDB taxonomy): Bacteria > Verrucomicrobiota > Verrucomicrobiia > Chthoniobacterales > UBA10450 > AV40. The sequence goes on from QHPY01000152.1 coordinate 3,598, forward strand.
AATCCGGCTTCAACACAAGCGTAAGATCGACGTCTTTTCCTTTGGCGATGTTGAAACCTCGCGTGGAAAAGCTTTTCCACGTCGCGGGCAGATTCGGAAATACTTTTGTAACCACCGTCGTCGGCAAAATGACAAAGCGCGCTCCGTTTTTCTCCATGAATTGTGCCGCGCTCGCTGAATTTAACGGCGTCATCCAGCCTTTGATCCGCGATCGAAAGTACCACACCAAACTTGGCTCCTGGAAATCGACGGCCCCGAATTCCATTTCCGGCCGCAGATATTCGCGCGATTGTCGGTAAAGCTGCGCGGCCGGAAAAAATCGCGCGACTGCAGGCGCGGCGAAGAAAGCAACGACGAGATAGATCGACGCGGCGGCGACCGCACAGCGTTTCAGAAATTGCGCGTGATCGATCATGTGGCGTGCGAGCAAAAGCGAAAGCAGCGGAAACGCGGGCAGGGTGTAATGCGGCAGTTTGGTTTTGATTAAACTAAAGATCACAAAAATGATCGCCGTTCCGGTCAGAAGGTAGGTGTCGATTATGTCGCGACTGCGCCAAAGTTTTCTGGTTAACGATGAAAGTTTAATCGACCAGGGAAAAAAACTGGCGAAGACGGTGACGAAATAGAATGGGAGTAACAGCAGATAGAAGCCTAATGAATTAGCGCCGTGACTTTCCATCGCGCCAAGCGATCGGCCAACGACGTGTCTTCCGATCCCAATTCGGAAAAATTCGCCGTGCGTTTGAATCAGAGCAGGAAGACCCCAGAGCGCTACGATGGCGAGCATGAGCACGATGCCGCGGAGAAACTTGAAGCGCTTCGCCAGTTCGACATCTCGCACAAAGAATTTCATCGCCGCGAGTGTTAAGAGCGGCGCCCAGGCGATCGGGCCTTTCGTGAGAAAACCAAGCGCGAGTGAGAAATAAAAAAGGAACCACCATTTCCAATTCCAGGCTGCGCGTTGAATGATTTCGTAGCCAGCCCAGTGCGCGGTTGTTACAAAAAGCACCAGCCACATGTCAGCCACGGCCGCTTTAGCGTGGATAAAAGTTTGCAGCGAAAGCGTGAAGATGATCGCCGCGCACCAGCCGACGCCTACGCCGCCGATTCTTTTTCCCCACGTTAAGATCGACAATGCAATGATAGCTGCAGCGACGGCCGATGGAAAACGCGCGGCGAAATCGTTTTCTCCGAAAACTTTGTAGCTCGCGACCTGCGCCCAATAGGCGAGGGGAGGTTTGTCGAGGCGTAGCTGATTATTGAAATACGGAACGATGTAATCGCCGCGCTCAATCATTTCCCGCGACGCTTCCGCAAAGCGCGGCTCGTCGCGATCGATCAGCGGAATGCTCCAGGTGCCGACCACATGAAAAAGTAGGCATCCAAAAAACAGCAACGCGTAATTGGCACCGACTTTCCTCGCGTGCTCGC
>QHPY01000032.1 GCA_003219215.1 Verrucomicrobiota bacterium
CCGTAGCGTTGATCCTTCAAATGTTCGATCACGCTTTCGAATGGCTCGTCATCTTCGCCCGGTCGCTTTTGCACGCCCATGACGACGTCGCCGTACATTTGCAAAAATCTTCGATATGAATCCCACGCGAAACGCGCGTTGCCGGTTTTCTTCGCGACGATTTCGACCACTTCGTCGTTCATCCCGAGATTGAGGATCGTGTCCATCATTCCGGGCATGGAGTCGCGCGCGCCCGAGCGAACCGAAACCAAAAGCGGCCGCTCCTTGTGGCCGAGTTTTTTGCCAACTGATTTCTCGACTTTGGCCAAAGCCGCTTCCACTTCGGCCTTGAGCTGCGGCGGATAACGGCGGTTGTGCGCGTAAAAATAACTGCAGACGTCGGTCGTGATGGTGAAGCCCGGCGGCACCGGCAAACCGATTCGCGTCATCTCGGCCAGGTTCGCGCCTTTACCACCGAGCAACGGTTTCATTTTGCCGGTCCCATCGGCATGACCGTCGCCGAAGTAATAAACGTAACGCGGCGTCTTTGATTTCTTGGACGCAGTTCGCTCTCTGAATGTCGATCTTCGGTTGGCTGACTTACGTTTTTTGGCCATGAAACTTGCCCGATCGGGAAGAGTGGCAACCTAATTCTGCGCGGTCGCGTGTGTCAACGACCGGTGCGACCAGCGCCCTACCGTGCCGCGAAGTCTGTTTTTAAGCCGGGGCGCGCGCGGCGTGCTCGATTACTTCGTCGATCGCAGCCGTAAATTCGTCCACGCCCGTGCTCGGGACGATGATCGTGTTACGACGACCGTGCGCTTCCTCGGTGATGCGCAGGAATTTCCCGCGGTCGTTCTCGCGGAATTCCACGTGGAAATGCTTGCGCTCGATCTGCAGGTCCCTCGCCTCAATGAGATTGTCCATGTCTGCAAAAAACCGCGGAGTTTAGGCCGGTCGGTGTCAAAAAGGGAAGCAGTTTTTTGAGGAAAAAGCACCTCCGCAAAGGCTTTGTTGAAAGGAATTTCCGAAGCTGGAATTAACGTCGCCGCGGACTTTTTCTCGATACCTGGTCAGCAATGGCGAAGTCGATTTGACGTTTAAAGGTGTCGACCCGCGCCACGAACACACGAATTTCATCGCCGACTGAAAATCGCCGGCGCGTCCCGCGGCCGATCAAACGACGCTGCGCGGCGTCGAAGATATAAAAGTCATCGCCCAGCGTCGAAACATGCACGACGCCGGTGACGAGAGCGTCCGGCAGCTCGACGACCAGGCCGTAATTCCGAACATCCATGATCGCCGCGCGAAAGACTTGCGGATTGCGCTGTTCGAGTTGCTTCTGAAAAAATTGGAGCTTCTTTAGTCGAACCGATTCAATTTCGGCCTCGGCTGCGTTTCGTTCGGTATCCGAAATGTGATTGGCCAGCGATTCGATTTGTCCGACGTCGATCTTCGATCGTCGCGGCGAATTGCGCTCGGCCAGTGTGCGATGCACTACCAAGTCCGCATAACGGCGAATTGGACTGGTGAAATGCAGATAATTGGCTTTGGCCAGGCCGTAGTGTCCGAGCGACTGTGCGGCGTACCGCGCCCGCTTCAAACTTTTGAGCAAACCAATCTTGAGCGCCTGTTCCTCCGGCTTGCCGCGAATCGAAGCCAGGAAGCGCTGCACTTCTTTCCGGTGCGAAAGATCGCCGACCTTATGATTAAAGCTGAGCACGAATTCGCGATACTCGGCGAGTTTTTCCGGATCGGGATCTTCATGGACTCGGTAAATCGTTGCGATCGACCTTTGTCGAAGCTCGCGTGCGACCGCTTCGTTCGCCGCGAGCATGAACTCCTCGATCAATTGATGCGATTCATCGTTCTCAACGCGCTCGAGTCTTATCGGTTTGCCCGCTGGATCGACATATACCTTCACCTCTGGAAAATCGAGATCGAGCGAGCCGTGATCGAAACGTTTGCGGCGCAGGAGTGAGGCGAGCTCCCACGCGGTGTGCAGCCGCCGGCTGAGCTCGCCGTTCGGTTTCGTTTGCAGAATTGCGTAGGCCTCTTTGTAAGTCAGTCGTCGCCCGCTGCGGATAACGCTTTTGGCAAAACGCGCATTTTTTGCGCGTCCGCTTTTATCGAACTCAACGAAAACCGAATGGGTGAGCCGATCGACATTGGGATTCAAACTGCAAACGCCGTTGCTCAATCGCTCCGGCAGCATCGGGATCACGCGATCCGGCAAATAAACGCTGTTACCGCGCCGCCGCGCTTCACGATCGAGCGCGCTGTCCGGAGTTACGTAAGCGGAAACATCGGCGATGTGCACGCCGAGCCGCCAGCCTTCGTTGTCGATCTTTTCGACATCGATGGCATCGTCAAAATCGCGCGCGTCATCCGGATCGATTGTGACAATGAATTGGTCGCGCAAATCCTCGCGACCATCGACCATCCGCTGCTCGACCGATTGTGGAATCCGATTAGCTTCATCGATGACGCTTTTTGGAAACGTAGTTGGCAAATCGTATTTCCGGACGATCGACAACATGTCGATGCCGGGCGCAGTTGCGGCTCCAAGCACCTCGATGATCTCGCCTTCTGGATTTACATGTCGCGATTCCCACGCCTCGAGACGAACAACGACTTTATCGCCACGCGTCGGCGCTTTCGGCAGTTTCTCGCGAGGCGGAACTTGAACGTAAACATCGTGGACAAGTCGCGGATCGTCCGGCACCACGTAATAAAAATTACGCGAATGTTGCAGCGTTCCGACGATGGTGTCGCGCGCACGCTCGAGAATGCGAATCACGCGCCCTTCGCTTCGAGGTTTAAATGCTTGTCCGGCTCGGACTTTGGCGCGGCGCGGCGGCACATCTCGACTGATCCGCGCGACCACGCGATCGCCGGTCATCGCGGTCCCGGTATTTTCTGCCGCAATGAAAACGTCCGGCTCTCCCGCTTTTTCCGGGACAAGAAAACCGTAGCCCGCCTGATGGATCGACAACTTTCCGGTGACGAGGTCGGCCTCGGAAGGAAGGACGTAACGATTTTTTCGAATGCGAACGATCTCGCCCCCGTTCTCCAGCTCGCGCAAAGTTTTTCGGACGCTCACGCGCTCCCGCCCTTTTAGTCCGAGCTCTCGCGCGATCTCATTTCTATCGCGCGGCCGGTAATCAGGCGCGCGCAACAAGGCCAAAACCTTTTCTCGAATTGTGCGACCGTTCTTGGTCATCGTGGCGAAAGCATATTGGAGATTGTTCGCCACGGCGAATCCGTCCGTTGGCGGATCGATCTAACGACCGAGTTTGAAGCATGAAAACAATTATTATCGTCGGATGTCTGATCGCGGCAGACGCGCTGGTCGCGTTTGCGACAGGAGGAGTGAAAATGAAAATTAGCAGCCCAGCATTTCAGGAAGGTGGAACAATTCCGGAAAAGTTCAGCAAGAACGGACAGAACGTTAGTCCGGAATTGCGAATCGAAGGCGCACCGGCGGAGGCAAAGAGTCTGGCACTAATCGTGGACGATCCCGACGCGCCGGTCGGACTCTTTACTCACTGGCTGGTTTGGAACATTGATTCAAAAACAACGGAAATCGCGGAGAACAGCGTGCCGAAAGGCGCGGTCCAGGGAACGAATGATTATCCGAATCTTGGCTACGGCGGCCCGCAGCCGCCTTCCGGCACACATCGTTATTATTTCAAAATATTTGCCTTGGATCGGACGCTCGATCTTAAATCTGGGGCGAAGCGCCGCGAGTTGGACGCGGCGATGCGCGGGCACATCGTCGGGCAAGGCGAATTGATGGGACGCTATTCGAAGAAGTAGCATGGAGGGGCCTCGCAGTCGGCGCCCTGATATTTCAGAGACGACGGCGCGTGTCTCTTCAACGCTTCGAATAAGCGGCCTATCATGTTAGTCTGACTCTTGATGCGCGAACGAATTTGGAAAATCGGCGACGAGGTTGTCGACATTTCCAAGCGGGGAATGATCATGGGCGTGCTTAACGTTACGCCGGATTCATTTTCTGACGGCGGCGAGTTCTTCGAACCCGACGCGGCAATTGTGCGGGGAGTTCAGATCGCGTCGGAAGGCGCCGACATCATCGACGTGGGCGGAGAATCGACACGTCCCGGCACGGAACCTGTTTCGGTGAAAGAAGAATTGCGTCGCGTGATTCCGGTGATCGAGAAGTTGCGCGCTAAGATCGACATTCCGATATCGATCGACACGTCTAAGTCCGAAGTAGCAAGCGCGGCGCTGGATGCAGGCGCGTCAATTATCAATGACGTGACGGCGGGGCGGGGAGACGAGAAGATGTTGCCGTTGGCGACGAAGCGGAAGACCGCAGTTGTGCTGATGCACATGCAAGGCGAACCAAGGACGATGCAGAATAATCCGCGCTACAAAGATGTGATCGCGGAAGTAGCTGATTTTTTTAGACAACAATATGCCCGCGCCCTAGAGTGCGGCGTTGATCCCATGGCCATCGCGTTTGATCCCGGAATTGGCTTCGGTAAAACGCTGGAGCACAACTTGGCGCTGCTCAAAAATCTCGAGCGACTCCGTGCGCATGATAGACCACTGGTGGTGGGCGTTTCGCGCAAATCTTTTCTCGGAAAATTGATTGGCTCTTCAGAAATGAGCGATCGCCTGACTCCAACAATTGCGCTGACGGCGACGTTGCGCGGTCGCGGCGCTGACATTATTCGCGTCCACGACGTCAATGAAAACGTGGCCGCGTTGCGCGCGGCGGAGGCGCTGTTGCCATGATGCAGGAACTTCTCCAGCTCTGGTTCAAAAGCTGGCGCAGCATTATTGAAATCATTTTGCTCTGCGTCGGTATTTACTATGGCTATCTTTACTTTCGTGGCACGCGCGGTGCCAAAGTGCTCACGGGGCTGGCGATTGTTTTCCTCACCCTCACTCTCATCTCGACGTTGCTGAACCTGGTCGTGATCGGCTGGCTCCTCCGCAGTTTTTCGGTGTTCCTCGCCATTGCCCTCGTTGTGATCTTTCAACCCGAACTCCGACGCGGTCTGGCCGAGCTGGGGGGCCATCCGATCTTTTCGCTGACAAGCGAGAAGCGCGAGACGGTGCACGATCTTGCCGAAGCCGTCACCCAACTGGCGAACAAACAATTCGGCGCGCTGCTCGCGATCGAACGCGACACGTCCATCCGCGTTTACGAAGAGACCGGAGTGACGCTCGATTCGGATTTCTCGGTCGAGCTGGTTTTGAGCATTTTCCATCCGAAAGCTGCGCTGCATGATGGCGGAGTGATTATTCGGAACGGCCGGATCGCCGCGGCCGCCTGCATTTTTCCAGTAAGCCAGCGCGAGACATTAGATCGCAGCCTCGGCTTGCGCCATCGGGCCGCGCTCGGGCTCACTGAAGAATCGGATGCTGTCGCGATCGTTGTCTCGGAAGAGACCGGTGGGATTTCTATTTGCCATCGGCGGCGAATTGAGCGCAATTTTACGCCGGAAACATTTCGCCAGCGCATCGGCGAGATTTTATTGCACGGACATTATGAAGAGACTGCTCCTGAAGAACTGGCGGGCGAAGTTGATCTCCCTCTTACTCGCGACAACCCTCTGGTACCTCATCAAGAAGAACGTAGCAACGACTCCCTCGCCGTCTGAAGCCGCGTCGCCGCCACCGGCGGGACAGAGGCGATAATTGCTTCAGCGCCGAGCGTGTTCCGAATTAACGCAAAAATCGCGCAAGATTCTGCTCTTCCCAGCGTCGCGCGCGATGATAACTGCGAAACTGGCGCTCCCGCCGATTAAATTCCTCGGTGTGCACGCGGCGCCTGCCACTTCGCAAAAGTTTGTCCGGCACGACCGAGTGCAGCATTTCGTGATAGAGAATATATTTCAAAAACCAGCGCGGCACGAATGCCTGATCGAGCAGCGGGTGAATTCGAATGACGCGGTCTTCTTCCTGGATCGTTCCAAAAACGAAATGATCCTTCGGCCGATGTTTCCGGCGACGTCCCCATTCCACTTTGTAATTGCGAAGCCGGCCGCGAAAGTAGCGCTTCTTCAAATGATCAAAGATCGCACCGAGATCGAAGTGCTCGCCTTCCTGACGAAGGTTTAAATGTCGCTGCATTGGCAGCGTGCGATACGCGACTTTGCGTTTTGTTTTCTTCGCCATAATCGGGACCCGGGTCGGAAAGAATGTAATTCTAACCGGGTTCGAACAGGTCGACAAGAAAAGGGCCTCTTTTTCCAAATTTTCCCATTAACGTGGTTGTATTCAGTGGTTTATGAATGGGATTCTGTCATCTACCAGGGACAAGCTCGGCCACGAAATTACGCCAGTGCCGACACCATTTTCCCGAGCGGGGCAGACGAAACGGGGTTGCGAATTCCTCGGTCTGCGTATACTCGAAAATATTCGTCGCGATTGGCTCACGCTCGCGCCGGATCGATTAAATCGACATGACGCCATTTCTTCGAAAATTGCTCGGACTGAATTGGCTCTTACTCATTGTCATGCTCGCGCTCGCGGTCTTCGGCGTCGTCGCGATCTACAGCGCGACCTACATGCGTGAAGACCCGGTGGCGACTGATTTTTGGCGAAAGCAGGCCAACTGGGTCGCCGTGGGCTTTTTCGCCTTCATGGTCGCCAGTCTGGTCAATTACCACTGGATCCGTTGGGGCGCGCTGCCGATGTACCTGGCCGGCATCATCTTTTTGGTCTTGACCAAGTTCATGGGCCAAAAAGTTTACGGCGCTCGGAGCTGGCTCCACCTCGGGCCGGTTAATTTTCAGCCGGCCCAACTTGCGGTCGTTGCCGGCATCATGGTGCTCGCCTTGTTCCTCAGTCAGTTCAAACAAATGCATCCGATGTTGCGTTTGCTCGTGTGTGGCGCGGTCGCCGGTGCGCCCTGTCTTTTAATTTTGATGCAACCGGACTTGGGTGAAGTGATCATTTGGGTGCCGGTTCTGCTGGCGTTGCTCTTCGTCGGCGGCATGCCGTTGCGATACTTGCTCTGCATTTTGCTGATTCTGTTCGCCATGATTCCGATCACGGCGAATCTGGTGCTCAAACCGTATCAACAGGCGCGGCTCACCGCTTTTGCCCATCCCGAAATCGATAAACAAGGATCCTCGTGGGCGATCAACCAGTCTCTCATCGCCATCGGATCTGGTGGTTGGTCCGGAAAAGGTTTTAAAGCGGCGAATACCCAGATTGAGCTGGGGTTCCTGCCCGCGACCGCGGTCCACAACGACTACATTTTTTCGGCCATCGGCGAGCAATGGGGTTTTGTCGGTGGAATATTTCTCATCAGCGCGTTTGCCTTGCTGCTTCTGACTTGTCTTTTTGTGGCGTTTTTCGCTGGTGACGAATTTGGCTTGCTTCTCGTGATCGGAATCACGACGCTCATTTTCACCCATATTTTCCAAAACGTCGGCATGACCATTTCCATTTTGCCGATCACCGGTGTGCCATTGCCGCTCATCAGTTACAGCGGCTCATTCGCGCTCATGATCATGTTCGCGCTCGGTGTCGTGAACAGCGTTTGGGTGCATCGGCACGAAGTCGGGCAATAATTTTTTCACGGCGGAAGATCGACATCCTCTCTCGCGCGATTTACTTCGAGCGCGCGCCATCTACAATTCGTTGAAGCATGGAGACCGATTACAAGGTTAAGCTCGAGGTTTTCGAAGGTCCGCTCGATCTGTTGCTTTACTTGATCAAGCGGGACGAGATCGACATTTACGATATTTCGATCGAGCGGATCACGCGCCAGTACCTCGAGTACCTCCAGGCCTTCAAGGAGCTCAAGATCGACATCGCGGGCGAGTTCGTGGTGATGGCGGCTAATCTCATTTATCTCAAAAGCCGCAGCCTGCTCCCGCTCGATCAACAGCCGCCGGAGGAAGATGCTGAAGAGGACGATCCGCGCTGGGATTTAATCCGCCAACTGATCGAATACAAAAAGTTCAAGGAAGCGGCTGCGCAATTACACGATCGCGCGCTCGAACAGGAACGGATCTTCACCCGCGACGGGGGCAGTGCCGCGATCTCAGGTGCGCCCTTGCCGTTGCACGAAGTTGGAATTTTCCAGCTCATCCACGCCTTTCAGGAAGTAATTAAACGGGTCGAGGCGCGGGAGGATTTGCAGGAAATCTTTGGTGAGCGGTTCAGTGTGTCCGATAAAATTGAGAAAATTTTGGAACGAGTTGGCGACGGGACGCCAGTGCGTTTTTCAGAACTGTTTGGTCAAATCGTCTCGCGCGTTGAGATCGTAGTCACGTTTCTGGCGCTGCTGGAGTTGATTCGCCTAAACCAGGTACGCGCGATGCAGCGGAAGATGTTCGACGAAATCGAGATCGCTCCCATCGCAGCGTAAGATTGACGTCATGCCGCGGGTGCTCATCGCTGGATGCGGTTACCTCGGCCGGGCAGTCGCCGACCTGTTTGTCGGGAGAGGTTGGGAAGTCGAAGGCTGGACAAAGTCGGCAGAATCGGCGCAGCAGCTTTCAACCAAACCTTATCCGGTTCTCGCCGTCGATCTTGCTCTAGAACATGGCGTTCGCGCCCAAACGGAAAATTTCGATGCCGTGATTCATTGCGCGAGCACGCGCGGTGGCGATGTCGATCTTTATCGTCATGTTTATTTGGACGGCGCGCGCAGACTCCTCGAGCGCTTTACTGGTTCGCGAATTCTGTTCACCAGCAGCACGAGCGTTTACGCGCAAACAAATGGCGAATGGATCACAGAAGAAAGCGACGCTGAACCGAAACATGAACGCGGAAAAATTTTACGCAAAGCGGAGGATTTGGTTCTCGCGAACCTTGGCATCGTTATTCGCCTTGGCGGCATTTACGGCCCTGGCCGATCAGCGTTACTGAAAAAATTTCTGACTGGCGATGCGGTTCTCGATCTGGGAAGTGATCGCTTCGCAAATCAGATTCATCGCGATGATGCGACCGCTGCAATTCAATTGTTATTACAGCGAGGGGAATCTGCTGGCGGGGTTTACAATGTGGTCGATGACGAACCGATCTTGCGGAGCGAATGTTATCGCTGGCTCGCGACGAAGCTAAGCCGGCCGCTTCCGCCGACCGGACGGTCGACGTCGAAACAAAAGCGCGGCGAGAGCAACAAGCGCGTCAGCAATGCGAAGTTGCGGGCGATCGGCTGGGTGCCGCGCTATCCCAGTTTTGCCGACGGAATGGAACGAAGCGTCTTGCCAAATCTCGATATTGAGAATGCATAAAGCTCGATCGTGGACGGAAATACCGGTATGGAAGCTGCTATTTTTTTCTGCCTATGCGTCAGGTTAAACTTACCGGCCGGGAAGCCTCGGTTGTGCGCGCGATTGGGTTCGCGGAGTCGATGCTCGGTGCCGACATTCAGGATCACGTGCGGATGGAATCGGAAGATGTTACCGACACGCTTAATAGCTTGATGGCAGCGGGCTTTGTCGAAAGCATTCCTTACGCTGAAGAAGTCCAACTCGCCGAGATGCCTGTCACCGCTTTCGAGTTGAATCCGGCCTACACCCACGAACTCAAGCGCGCTCTCGTTCGGAGCTAATCCTTACCGCGCGCTCGCTGCCGCCGCCTGTGCCGTGGCCGCTGACTGCTGAACGCGGCGTTCACCAAAGAGTTGGCGAATCACTTCTTCGACTGGCACCTCCTGCACGTTGATGTCGCTGACATCGCACGCTTGAAGGAGTTCCCGGCAAGTCTCAGTAACTTTCGCGCGCGGCACTTTTAGCTGCACCGACACCGGCGTTTGCTCGATCACTTCGCCGAACCGGGAAAAGTCCCGCGTGACCTGCTTGTCGAAAGTGAGGCTGAGAATCTTGTGACCGGAGAAACGGTCGATGATTTCGTCGAGCGGACCATCGAAGAAAATTTTGCCGTGATCGATGACGAGCACGCGATGGCAAAGTTCCTCGATGTCTTGCATGTAATGACTGGTCAGCAGTGTCACAATGCGGTGTTCCTCGTTGTAAATGCGCAGAAATTCTCGCACCCGCTTTTGACTAACGACATCCAGCCCGATCGTCGGTTCGTCCAGAAACAACACCCGCGGCTCATGGATGAGCGCTGAGATCAGTTCCATTTTCATTCGCTCACCGAGCGAGAGTTCACGCACCATCACGTTCATCTTGTCCGTGACTTCGAGAAGCTCGGCCAGGCCGCCCACGACTTTGTTGAACCGGTCGCGATCGATTCCGTAAATCGCGCGATTGAGCTCGAGCGATTCCTGCGCGGGTAGGTCCCACCAAAGCGCATTCTTTTGCCCCATCAGCAAACTGAATTGCCGCTTCATTTCGTTGCGCCGCTCCCACGGAACGAAACCGAGCACGCGCGCGTCGCCGCCGGTTGGATTGAGCAGACCGGAAAGCATTTTCAACACGGTCGTTTTGCCTGCCCCGTTCGGTCCGAGAAATCCGACGAACTCGCCCTCCTCGATTTGAAACGAAACCTGATCGGCGGCCCGCGTCTCGTCGTACCGGCGCCGAACGAGTCCCTTGATCGCGCCCCAGAGCCCGCGTTCTTTGCGATAAGTGCGGTAAACCTTTGTTAAATCGCGAGCTTCAATCGCGCTCATGGCTTAGATCGACATCCACAAAATCGACAATCGATGTGTCGATCAGCGGCGCAACTACGCGACGCTCGTTTTCGCTGCTGGTTTTTTCTTCAGCAGCGACAGAACTTTTTCGGCCAGCGCATCAGCGGTGATGCCGTGTTTTTTTCGCAGGAGCGGAACGGCACCGTGCTCGATGAATTCGTCCGGCCAACCAACTCGGACAACAGGCGTATTGATTTGCTGCGAATGCAGATGCTCCATCACCGCGCAACCGAAGCCGTTATGTAAAACGTGGTCCTCGATCGTCGCGACGACTTCGACGCTGCGTGCGAAAAATTCCAGCGTTCCGGTGTCCATCGGTTTGATCCAGCGCGGATTGATCAGCGCCACTGAAATTCCTTTTTCTTCAAGTTTCTTGGCCGCTTCTTCCGCTACTTCGAACATGTTGCCGAGCCCGAAGATCGCGACATCGCGGCCGTGCTTCACCACTTCCGCTTTGCCGATCTCGAGGAGCTTCGGCTCGGGTTTGATTTGCGCGCCGGTTCCGGAACCGCGCGGATAACGCACGGCAATTGGCCCGGAATTGTAATTCGCCATCGTCCAGAGCATGTCGACAAACTCGTCCTCGTTCTTCGGCTGCATGTGAATCCAATTCGGGATGTGCCGCAGATAACCGATGTCGAACAAACCGTGGTGCGTTGGCCCATCGTCGCCGCTCAATCCAGCGCGGTCCATGCAAAGCCTGACGTTCAGTTTTTGAATGGCCATGTCGTGAATAGCCATGTCGTAGGCGCGTTGGAAAAATGTGGAATAAATCGTGAGAAAAGGCGTCAGCCCCTGCGTCGCGATCCCGCACGCGAAAAGCGCCGCGTGTTCTTCCGCGATGCCGACGTCGAAGTAGCGCGTCGGATGCGCTTTCGCAAAATGCGAAAGGCCGGTGCCACTCGGCATCGCGGCAGTGATCGCGACCAGCTTTTGATTGTTATCGGCGAATTTCGCGAGCGTCTTGCCGATGATCTCGGAATAGGTCGGCGTTGGCGTCGGGGCGGTCTCGCCGCTGTCGATCTTGTATTTGCCAAGGCCATGAAATTTATCCGGCTGCTTGATCGCCGGTTCGTAGCCTTTGCCTTTTTTCGTCAAAATGTGCAGGAGCACCGGCTCGTCCTGCGTTTTCAAGAATTCAAAGGTGCGGATCAGGAGCGGGATGTCGTGTCCATCGATCGGTCCGTAGTAGCGCAAGCCCAACTCCTCGAAGATCACGCTTGGGACAATCAAACCTTTGACGCTTTCCTCGACCTTGTGCGCGAATTGCACGCCCGTCTTGCCGAGAATCCATTCTACGAAATCACGCGCTTTGTCGTGCAAGTGCGCATAAGTCTCGCTCGTCACGATCCGGTTAAAGTAATTCGCAATCGCGCCGACATTTTTGGCAATCGACCACTCGTTGTCGTTCAGCACGACGATGAAGCGCTTGGTTTGCGACTTTATATTGTTGAGCGCTTCGTAACTGATCCCGTTGGTGAACGCGGCATCGCCCGCTATCACCACAATGTTCTCGCCGCCGCCTTTCAAATCGCGTCCCACCGCCATCCCGAGCGCAGCCGAAAGCGCCGTGCCGGCGTGTCCGGCGCCGTAGCAATCGTGCTCGCTTTCGGTGCGCAGAAGAAAACCGTTGAGTCCGCCAAACTGGCGCATCGTTGAAAAACGGTCGAGTCGGCCAGTGAACAGTTTATGGACGTAACCTTGATGGCTCACGTCCATCACGAATCGATCGCGCGGTGTATCGAAGACGCGATGCAGCGCAATCGTGAGCTCGACCACGCCGAGGTTCGGACCGAGATGTCCGCCTGTTTGCGACAAGACGCGGATCAGCTCACCGCGCACTTCTTGCGCGACCTGCGGCAGGTCCTGTTCGCGCAATGCTTTGATGTCCGCCGGCGAGCGGATTCCGTCGAGTAGGCGCTGCGGCGCGGCGGTTGCTGTCGTCTCAGAAGAGTCTGACTTCGTCATTTCTTAGTTCCTTTTCGTCCGCCTTGTTATCGTTCGACGATTCGGCAGCGGCTTCAAAATTTTTAACTACTGGCTTGCCCGCGTTGTTGCGGGCGATGATCTCGATCTTTTGTTCGGCGTTGGTCAATCGTTCCTGGCAAACCTTCACCAGGTTCATTCCTTCTTCGTAGCGCACGATCAAATCCTCGAGCGGCAACTTGCCGGTTTCCATTTGTTCGACAATCGCCTCGAGTCGGTCCATCGCTTTCTCGAAATTCAACTCTGGGGCTGCGACCTTGGCCTTGCTGCTCATCGGCGAACCGAAAATTAAGCACAGCGTCGCTAAGATGAAAGGAACGATTGCGGCCTCCGACCCCCCAGCGATGGCACATCCAATGCTCGGGCATGGGGAACATCAACCATTTACCACTATGAAATTTCCAAAAAAAATCCTCTTAATCGATCACGAACCCGGCGTCACTCGCCTCATCCGGCGCGCCTTGGAACGCGCCGGGAAATATCTCATTCGCGAGGAGCACGACGATAAACTGGCGCTCAACGCCGCCCGTTGGTTCCAGCCCGATCTCATCCTGGTCGATACCGCCGGCCAGGATCGACGAAATATCGAGCGCGAAATCAACAGCGACGCGGCGCTCAAAGGCACGCCAATTCTTTCGCTTAGCAACCTTCGCCCGGAAAGCCAAATGGTTTCCGGCGGAATTCTCAGCGGCTACAGCTTTTTCGCTGCGCCCATCCGTGTCGAAGAAGTTCTCCTCGGCGTCGACGAACTGTTGTTCGGCAAAGACTGATTTGGCGGCCAGGACGCTCCTGAATTAGCGCGACTCTTGCCGCTACGTCTCCGCTCGAAAGCGCGTCACGATCGCCAAATCTTCGTCGGCATCTTCGAGCATGAGCAGGGCCGAATTCTCGAACCGAATCATAAAACCGCATTTGTGATGGCTCCAGTCTTTCTCTGGAAGATCCGGGCTGTACTCTCCACGTTCGATGACAAACACGACTTTACCGCGCTGACCGTTGTAAGATATGACATCGGCGAACCTCTTCTCCAGACCTGTAGCGAGGCGGTGTCACCATCTTTAACGGTGAGACTCCAGAATGCTAGACACGACGAGCCTTACCCGATCTGTTGTTTGTAGGCGGCGGCGTCTTTCAGATTTTTGAGATCGTCGGCGTTATCGATCTTGAGCACGAAAATCCAGCCCTGACCGAATGGTTCGCGGTTGATTAAGCCCGGATCGGCTTCAAGCGCTTTGTTCACTTCGACAACTGTGCCTTTCACCGGTGCGTAAATGTCGCTCGCGGCCTTGACTGATTCGACCACCGCGATTGCTTCTTTTGCGTTAGCCTGACGATCCATTTTCGGCAGCTCGACGTACACCACGTCAGTCAATTCAGATTGGGCGTGATCGGTGATGCCGACCCGGACTTTGCCGCCCTCGCGCTTAATCCATTCGTGACTCTCGGTGTAAAGCAAATCGTCTGGAACGTTCATGATTTTTTGTAGAGCGGTTTTTTCTCAATCGTGGCCGGAAATTTCTGGCCGCGAATCTCGATGTCGATCCTGGCGCCGATTTTCGCGTGCGGCGCAGTGATGTAAGCCATACCGACGCCCCAGTTCAAGCTCGGCGAGAGCGTGCCGCTGGTCACTTCGCCGATGCGTTCGCCATTTTCGAAAACAGAATAATGCGGTCGCGGCGGCGGACCTTTATCGTTCATTTTAAACGGAACCAGTTTTTCACGCGAACCGTTTTCTTTTGTTTTTAGCAAAACGTCCCGTCCGATGAAATTTGGTTTCGTGAAATCGACAAAGAAGCCGAGCCCGGCTTCGACCGGGTTTCGTTCCGGCGAAAGATCGGATCCGTTGAGGGGATAACACATTTCCAATCTGAGCGTGTCGCGCGCGCCGAGACCGCACGGTTTAATCCCAAGGTCTTTGCCTTTTTCGAGCACTAGATTCCAGAACTTGATCGCATCGCTTTTGCGAAAGAAAACTTCGACGCCGTCTTCGCCAGTGTACCCCGTCCGCGCCATCGAGATCGGCATTCCATCTAGCTCAAGATCGACAATATGATTACGCGCTGGGAGATTCACGAAAAGCTCGGTGACGCGCGGCCCTTGAATCGCGACACCACCAAAATGAGCGCTGCGGTCTCCGAGACGAACATTATTTGCACGATGTCCATCCAGCCATTCGAAATCTTCGTCCGTGCGCGATGCGTTCACGACGAGGAGAAATTTTTTGTCGCTGATGCGATACGCAATCAAGTCGTCGATGATTCCGCCGCGTTCGTTCAGCAAAAAAGTGTATTGGCCCTGGCCAACCTCCAACTTGTCGATGTTGTTGGTCAGCATCGTATTCAGCCAACTGCGCGAATCGCTGCCATCGACGATCAATTGGCCCATGTGCGAAATGTCGAACATGCCGACGTTCTTTCGGACGGCCTGATGTTCTTCCACAATGCTGGTGTATTGAACCGGCATCAGCCATCCGGCGAACGGCACCATCTTCGCGCCGCGTCTTACGTGCTCGTCGTAAAGCGGCGTCTTTTTCTGCGCGGCTTCGGTCACGCGCCAAACTAGACTTGGAAGCATGTGGCGCAAGCCGCGTGAAAACGACTCGAACCGCTGGCTCGATTTCCACTCCTCACCTTCATCCTCTCCTGGACCGAGGAGGAGAGGAAAGATTTCGCTCGCTCGCATTTCTCCCCTAAATCAAAATTCACGTGTTGTCCGCCTCCCCGGGGTCGCGACCGGGCGGAGCGTTGAGAGGATTGAGGTGCGGGATTGTTGCGCTACTTTCCGCAGCGATGAGTTTGCTGGACAGACTTGAGCGCCGCTTCGGTTTTCTGGGAATCCCGGGATTGCCGCGCATTCTTGTCGGGTTCGCCGCCCTCGTCTTCGGCCTGGCCTGGTTGCTGCCCGGTTTCACTTCCATGCTCACGCTTGATCCCGTTCGCATTCGTCACGGTGAAGTCTGGCGGCTGGTCACTTACATTTTCATTCCTCAAAGTCAGAGCCCGCTGTGGGTTTTGTTCGCGCTCTGGTTTCTTTGGTGGATCGGTGAAGGTCTCGACCGCGCCTGGGGATCGTTTCGTCTCACGCTTTACGTTTTGGTTGGGATGATCGGCACCACCGCGGCCGCGTTTTTCTTCGGCAGCAATTTTTCGAACTCGATGCTGCTGATGTCGTTGTTCCTGGCCTTCGCCCACTTTTATCCGGAGGAAATCATTTACATCCTTTTCATTTTGCCGGTCAGAATCAAGTGGCTCGCTTGGATTGCCGGGGCGTTCTTGCTCCTGGGATTTTTTACTAATCCAAATTCGTATCGAGCGGCTTTGGTCGCGGCGCTTGCCAATTACCTGATTTTCTTCGGACCCGAATTTGTTTATCGAGCGCGGCATCGTCACGAAGTCTCCAGCCGCAGGAAACGTTTTGAAGATCACACGCGCAGCGAAGCCGAACCGCTTCACAAATGCGCGGTCTGCGGCGCAACCGAACTGACTGATCCCAATCTCGATTTTCGCGTCGCGCGCGATGGCGAGGAATATTGCGTGGCGCATCTGCCTTCGGCGCAAACCGCCATGCCCTGATAGATCGACCCGTCTTCGCCAAGGCTACGGCGTGACAAGCATGCAAGATCGACATCTTGGTGTTGCTACTTAGATTTACGCCGTGACCGACAAGAACACGACTCTCGTTCCGGAAGAAGGCTGGCACTGTCTGCATTTGTTCTATCACATCGAGTACGGCCAATGGCAGTTGCTCGGTCGCGACGAGCAAAATGCAGCGAAAACCAATCTCGCAAAAATCGTGCAGGAAGTTCGCGCGATGGACTCGACCCAGCTGCTGACTCTCAGCGTGGTCACGCCGAAGGCGGACCTCGGCTTCATGTTAATCACGGCGGATTTGCACGACGCAAACAGGGTCGAGAAACAACTTTCGCTTTCGTTAGGAGCCGATGTGCTGACGCCGGTTTACAGTTATTTGTCGCTCACCGAAGAAAGCGAATACATCACGACCGAAGAGGAATATACCGCCTCACTCGACGAGGAGACGAAACGCGATCCGGCAAAATTGGAACAAGCGCTCGCCACGTTTCGCGAACGAATCAAACATTACCGGCAGGAGCGTGTTTATCCGACGCTGCCCGATTGGCCGGTCGTTTGCTTCTATAATATGAGCAAACGCCGCGGCGAACAGCGCAACTGGTACGCGCTGCCTTGCGATGAGCGCCGAAAGTTGATGAAGGGACATGCGACGGTTGGCCGTCAATACGCGGGCAAGGTGAAACAGCTCATCACCGGCTCGACCGGTCTCGATGATGCCGAGTGGGGCGTGACCCTATTTGCGCGCGACACGTTTCAAATTAAGGCAATCGTTTACGAAATGCGTTTTGATCCGGTGAGCGCGGAGTACGCGGACTTCGGCGAATTTTTCATCGGCATTCAACTGCCGCTCGACGAATTGTTCCGCCGCTTGCAACTCTGATTGTCGATCTTACGATTCTCGACCAAGGGATGGGTGACAGAGTGGTCGATTGTGCACGCCTGGAAAGCGTGTGTGCTGAAAGGCACCGAGGGTTCGAATCCCTCCCCATCCGCCAGCATGCTGATAAAATTTACCGTGTATGTGGTCTGGCCCTGTGCAACCGCATAACGGAGATTCGAACGCCGTTCGACCGGTGGGGCGCGTTACGCGCCAGGGTTAAGAGCGAAGCTCTAAAGCTGGAGCCAAAGCGCAGCTTTGGATAATCCCTCCCCATCCGCCAGCCTTCGCTGGGAGCGAAGCAAAAGCGAAAAAGGCTGCCACGCCGGAGTGAAATGAAGGCGGGCTTCAGTCTCTAAATAATTGCGCCGTCGCTCCAAGACTACGGCTTGGCAAGCCAGCCGGTTCAGTTTTGCCGGAGCCAAAGCACAGTCTTACTTTTTGCGATCGCGCCGTTCCAAAATCTGCAGCTCTTGGCGAATCTTCACCACGCTGCCTTCCGGCAACACGCCACGAAAATTCACGTTTGGATAGACGAGACAATCGCGGCCCATAACTGAACCGGGATTAAGCACCGCGTTGCAGCCGATTTCAGTCCGATCACCCACGATCGCGCCGAACTTGGTAAGGCCGGTCGCAATGTTGCCGTCGGGT
>QHPY01000162.1 GCA_003219215.1 Verrucomicrobiota bacterium
TGTTGGCCAGAACCTGATGTTCCTGGGCTACTTCGACTGCGAACGTATCCGGAGTGAAGGAGATCTTGTCGGCGTCGAGCTGTCCTTTCGAGTTACCCACACCATC
Organism: Verrucomicrobiota bacterium; assembly: GCA_003219215.1. Taxonomy (GTDB): domain Bacteria; phylum Verrucomicrobiota; class Verrucomicrobiia; order Chthoniobacterales; family UBA10450; genus AV40. The sequence continues at coordinate 107 of QHPY01000162.1, forward strand.
TGCCTCTATCGTTAATCCTGGCACCATGGCGGTGACGTCCATGTCGGTGTGGCGAGGAAACACAACGCGATGCTTCTTGCGTTCGATCCTGGTGTTCTCGGTGATATTCACAACCACGACTTCACCCGATTTCTTGTCGCGGACGCGTACCAGTTCTCCATCACGGGATAGAATCGGCCCCGCGACTTTCGCTTTGTCGCCAGCTGCGAGCTGGCGTGTCTGGTTTGTGGCTGCGTAGGTGAGGCTTGCAAGCAGGATGGCGCTCGCACAAAACAACACATTGAGTTTCCACTCACGAATATTAAATTTCACTCCAATTCCTCCAAAGTTGGTATCTTCTTGACTCTCTCAAGCGCGTCTGCGGAAAACGCCGAGCCTTCCACGGTTCGTTGTTCATTTTCCTTGTGTGGAATCTTGATTGGATCCCTTGCACCACATAGTTCTAGGAAGGAGCATGCAAGACTCGTGCCAGTCAGCCAGCCGCTTGAGATACACGCAAGTGATTAAGATTGAGGCGGTACAGAGTGCAACTCGAGAGCTCAGCGATCAGTCCGCGTCATCATTTGGACATGCGTCAGTCAGCGGTCACTTCGCGGATGTCAGAAAAGACGTGCTTTGGGCCTCGAGGGAATCGGGGCAAGGTACAAGCCAGAGCCGTACTCATTTCTTGCCCGCGACTCAAGAACGGTCGGCCCGGTGCTCCTCAGTTGTAAAGCTGACCTGCCAGGCTTATCATTTTCACTACGCGTCTGCGCGATCCAAGCGAGGCAAAACCATGCCGCAGCGGATCTCTTCATCGCCGACCTCCCTACCTCGCGATTCTGCGCTACGGCGTTGCACTTCTGTGTGTAGGTCGGCCACTGACTGAAATTGAGGTGATATATGGCTACCCAGACTCAATCCGTGCAGTTTGCCGGGGGCAATCTCGGCGGGCAACGTCACATTTGCGCTTTCTTCAACAGCACCGACGAGGAGCACAGAGTGCTTGGCTCGTTCATCAAAGATGGCTTCGCGCGAGGGGATAAAGCGTTCCATCTCGTCAACCCCGAGCTACGGGAAGAACATCTCAAGCGGCTCGCTGATGCAGGTATCAATGTGCAAGAGGCGATGGGCACCGGCCAATTGGAGGTGCGGCCGTGGCAAGACGGTCCGCTCCACGGAGGCCGGTTTGACCAGGACACCTGGCTGCTGTCGTTCGAACAAGTGCTCCAGTCCGGGCCGGCAGCAGGATACGCACAGACAAGATTCCTGGGGCACATGGAATGGGCGCTGGTCGACTTACCAGGCGTCGAAGACCTGATCGAGTTCGAGACGCGGGTCAACTACGTGGTTCCCAAGTACGACGATACAGTGATCTGTGCGTATGATCTGTCGAAATTTGGCGCGAGCGTGGTGATGGACGCCCTGCGGACGCATCCAGTCGTGATTGTCGGTGGGTTACTGCAGGAGAACCCCTTCTTCGTTCCTCCCGAACAGTTCCTCCATGAGATACGGGAGCAACGGTTAGCTCGCAAGAGCGCAGCATAGCGAACTAAATGCCGAGATCCAGATCTGGCATCCCGCAGATGGCCACGCGGAACTTGCGCACGACCGACTGGTGCGTGCACCTGTCCAGGAAGGAGGAAAACGCTCGGGCAGAAAATTACGAGGTGCAGATGGCTTCGACGCAGATTGTGAAGTCTGAGCCCAAATTTAGTGATTCGTACATCTACTATTCACGTGAGGTGAAATATGGCAACCAACGGCCATTCTGTTAAGTTTGCCGGGGGCATTCTCGGCCGGCAACGTCACATTTGCGCTTTCTTCAACAGCATCGACGAGGAGCACAGAGTGCTTCGCTCGTTCATCAAAGATGGCTTTGGCCAAGGGGAAAAAGCTTTCCACATCGTTGATCCCGAGCTCTGGGAACAACATCTCAAGCGACTCGCCGAAGCAGGTATCAATGTGCACGAGGCGATGAACACAGGCCAGCTGGAAGTGCGGCCTTGGCAGGACGCTTACCTGCGCGGGGACCACTTCGACCAGAATGCGATGTTGGCATTGATCGAAGAGGTGCTCCAGTCGGCCGATACGGCCGGGTATCCGCTCACCAGACTGTTGGCGCACATGGAATGGGCGCTGCTCGGCAAACCCGGCGTCGATAACCTAGTGGAATACGAGACACGCCTCAACTACGTGCTTCCCAAGTACGATGATCCGGTGGTGTGTACCTACGATCTGTCAAGATTTGGTTCCAGTGTAGCAATGGACATCATGCGTACCCATCCGGTTGTGATTATCGGTGGAGTGCTGCAGGAGAACCCATTCTTTGTTCCTCCGGACCAGTTCCTCGATGAGATACGGGAGCGACGGTCGGTTCGCAAGAGCGCAGCATAGCGGACTAAATGCCCACAGAATCACATGCTGGGACTGCGGCGCTGCGAACAGCGCTCCGCGAGCTGGTAGCGCTTTCTACAATCCCGGCGGCGTGGGTGGGGAGAGAACCGCCTATCATTGCCGCCGGGCTTGCCGATGTGCTGGTCGGATCGCTGCACCTGGATTTCGCTTTTGTGCGTTTGTGCGATCCCAAAGGGGGCGCCGCAATCGAAGTGACGCGGGGGGACGCGTGGAAAGGATTCCCCGAATGGCTGCAAATCCACGTGGGCGGCGTGCGCCAATTTTCTAGTAAGGAAATCGTTTCTGACCTTGGCGGCGCGGAGCCATGCCGCGGTATTGTCATTCCCATTGGCGTCAATGCCGAGGGTGGTCTGGTCGCTGCGGCGTGCGCTCGCGCCGACTTTCCCAGCGAGATTGACCAGTTGCAGCTTTCCGTGGCTGCCAACCACGCTGCGGCAGCGTTTCAGAACGCGCGTCTGCGCAACGAGCTCGACGCGAAGGTGGCGGAACTCCGTCAGGCCCGCAACGAACTCGAGATGAAGGTGGCGCAAAGGACTGCCGATTTGCGGCGGAGCGAGGCCTATCTAGCTGAAGGGCAGAGACTGAGCCACTGCGGCAGTTTCGCCTGGAATGTGGACAGAGAGGGAATCTACTGGTCCGACGAAACCTACCGGATCTTTGAATGCGATCAGGCGAACAAACCCACGCTGGACTTCATACTACAACGAACGCATCCCGAAGACAGAGCACTCGTCCAGCAAGTCAGCAATCAGGTGCAACAGGAGAGAAGGGATTTTCATTTTGAACATCGACTGTTGATGCCCAGCGGCTCAGTCAAACATATCGAGATTGTGGCTCATGCGGTAGAAGGACACGAATCGAACAATTTTGGATTTGTTGGTGCGGTGCTGGACGTCACCGGGCGCAAGCAAGCCGAGCAAAAATTCCGTGGGCTTCTGGAATCCGCTCCGGATGCGATGATCGTGATGAATCGGCAAGGGAAGATCGTGTTGGTCAATGCACAGGTGGAGAAGCTGTTTGGGTATCAGCGGGAAGAGCTCTTGGGGCAGGAGATTGAGATTTTGGTGCCGGAACGGTTTCGGGGCCGACACCCCGAACACCGCATGGGGTTCTTCGCCCAGCCTCGGGTCCGGTCGATGGGTGCGGGTCTGGAGCTGTATGGACGGCGGAAAGACGGAGCGGAGTTTCCCGTGGAGATCAGCCTCAGTCCGCTGGAGACGGAGGAGGGTACGCTTGTCTCCGGCGCCGTCCGCGACATCACCGAGCGCAAGCGGGCAGAGGAGGCGCTGCGTAGGAGCGAGGGTTATTTAGCGGAAGCGCAGAAGCTCACCCATACGGGCAGCTGGGCGGGCAATATCCTGAAGAGAGAGATCCTCCACTCGTCCGAGGAACACACCCGCTTGTATGGCTTCGATCCGAATAGGGGGGAACCTTCCTTCGAAGAACTTCATCAGCGTATTCATCCAGACGATCGAGCCCTGGTCGTGGAAGCTTTCGAGAGCGCAACCCACGCGGGCACGGATGTCGACGTGCATTACCGAGTGGTCCTTCCGGGCGGTACAACGAGATACGTGCAGGCAGTGGGTCATCCTGTTTTCAAACCGTCCGGCGATCTCGGCGAATTCGTGGGTTTCTTGATCGACGTGACCGAACGCAGGCGGACGGATGAAGAGCGCGAGAGATTGCGGCAGGTACAGGCTGATCTTGCGCACGTCACACGAGTGACCACGATGGGCGAGTTGGCTGCTTCCCTGGCGCACGAGATCAAGCAGCCGATTTCCGCAGCAGTAACCGACGCTAAAACCTGTTTGCGGTGGCTTGGGCGCGATGACCCCGACATGGCAGAGGCGCGCGAAGCAGCCTCCAGAGTCGTCAAAGACGTAATGCGCGCAGCCGACATCATTAGCAGCATCAGCTTGCTGTTCAAGAAGGGCGCTCTGCAGCGCGAGTTGGTCGATGTAAATGAGCTCATTCGAGAAATGATTGTCCTGCTCCGCAGTGAGGCGAGCCGATATTCAATTTCGATCCGCGGCGAACTTGCCAACGATCTTCCCAAGATCATGGCGGACCGTGTGCAATTGCAACAGGTATTGATGAACCTCATGCTCAATGGCATCGAAGCCATGAAGGACATGGGCACTGGAGGTGAACTTACGATCAAGTCGCAGCAAGACGACAATCGTCAACTCCTGATCTCGGTCGGCGATACGGGAGTGGGACTAGAGCCAGAACAGGCGCAGCAAATCTTCAATGCCTTCTTCTCCACCAAACCTCAGGGCACCGGCATGGGATTGCCCATCAGCCGTTCCATCATCGAATCGCATGGCGGCCGCTTGTGGGCCGTCGCACACTCCGGTCGGGGCGCAACGTTTCAGTTCACCTTGCCCAGCGAAGCCACCGCGCATCGGGCTGCGTAGCCAGACGTACTCCGGAAAACAGCAAGATTTCGTTCTCAGACGAAGAACTATTTGGCTTTACCCAGAGTGCGAACGTACTTCACCAAAGCGTCGACTTGGCCCGTACTCAGCCGAGTCCCGAAAGCAGGCATATTTCCTCGTCCTTCAGCGATGACGTTAGCCAGCTGCGCGTCAGACTGCTGTTGA
>QHPY01000163.1 GCA_003219215.1 Verrucomicrobiota bacterium
ACCCTGATTTCGCCTGACGGCTGGAAGCTTTCTCTTCGCGACAAGGATCTTAACGAGCTATATAACCTGAACGAAGATCCACTGGAAACGCGGAATCTTTATTATGATGGTCAATACGCTGCGGTTATTTCGCGTTGTTCCGACGGAATTCGCCGTTGGCAGCAGGCGACGAACGATAAACTCAAGCTCGCTTACAAATAGAGTTTTATAGTTCTCCCATGATAACTTCCAAGCGGTGCGGCCGCCGAAACCAGGCTGGTAGTTTGATATCAGTTTTCTTGATGCTGTCGTAGCAGTTTTTAGTAATGGCGCCTTTGTGCGTGCTCTCTCCAAAAACCGCGAAGTTTTCCTTGGTGACGAACAACCGGTATTCAAGCGGCTTGACGATATCGTCTTTGAACTCATCCATCGCCTTGGCGGTCGGGATTCGATCCGGCAGTTGAGTGAAGAGATAGCGCAGCACTTTGACTTTCAGGAGTTGGTGGATCCAGATTTGGAACCAACCCTTACGCTCTAGATAAACATCCCCGAAAGAATTGATCCATTCTCCAGGATAAAGAGTAAGCTCGGGACTATCCAGGAGCAGCCGACATCGGCAAAAGATGAGGCCGCTCAACTGCGTCGATCGTGTGGCATCGGAGATTAGATCGACGATTTTTTCGTTCGGCAGGCGGATTGGATACTTGTCATCTATGCACCAGTAAATCCAATCTTCATTATCGAGGTCTGCGATCAATCGCAACACGGTCGCTTTCATTGCCGCAGGTGTCCGGACATACTCAGTTCTGTCCGTATTAGCGTCGCCGAGTTCTTGAAAAGGGATCCGAAATACGAACGGGTGATTTGGCCACAGCTTCTCATATTGCAGTATCATGTGCTCGGTCATGGCTCGGTACCGATCGCACGTCAGAACTATCGCTTTCATCGTCGCGTGGAAGCTTCGAGTTTAGTTGCCTGATTTGGGCTGTCTATCAAAGACATTTTCAGGTCGGCGCACTGTCTCGAGTCACAGAGCAGCCACCTGAAATTTCCCGTGCGTTCAGCTTGACGCACGCTAGAGGTTTGCTGTGGAAGATTTCACTGGGGGAGCAATTCACGATCAGCCGGCGCGACGCCTGTGGACAGTTGATCCGCCATTTGATGCGCGGGTAAAAGATCTCGTCCGCGATTGGGGTGCGAACAAGAATCCGGAACTGATCGAGGAGATGATCGTGACCGCGCTGAAAATGGCGCGGGATGAGATGGGCGTGGCCGATCTCAAACTCATCAATCGTTCCCTCAAAGAAATGCGTTATGCCGCGAAAGTTTTCGGGCGCTACGCGCAGTTCCGCAAAGTTGCCGTCTTTGGATCGGCTCGCACCACGCCAGATGCGCCCGAATCAAAAGTGGCTGAAGATTTCGCGCGAGCGATGGTTTCGCACGACTACATGCTCATCACCGGCGGCGGGGAGGGTATCATGGGGGCAGCCCAACGCGGTGCCGGCCGAGACCGCAGCTTTGGCTTGAACATTCGTCTGCCGTTCGAGCAACAGGCGAATGAAGTGATCGAAGGCGATCCGAAGCTGATCAATTTCAATTACTTCTTCGCGCGCAAACTCAACTTCGTGAAGGAAACGCACGCGTTTGCTCTTTTTCCGGGCGGCTTCGGAACAATGGATGAGACTTTCGAGATCATCACTCTGATGCAGACCGGCAAGGCGCGGATTATCCCGATTGTGCTGCTCGATCGGCCCGGTGGCACTTACTGGGAGACTTGGATGAGGTTTCTGACCGAGCATCTCTTCAAACTCGGTTTGGTTTCGTCGGAGGATTTCTCTTTCTTCAAGATCGCGCACGATGTGGATGCAGCGGTGCGCGAGATCCTCCAGTTTTACAAAATCTATCATTCCGGCCGTTGGGTTGGGGAACAACTGGTGCTGCGCATTTGCCAGCCGTTATCGAAAAGCGCGATTGCCGACCTGAACAAAAATTTCGCGGATCTTATTCGCGAAGGCGCGATTGTTCAGGGCAGCGCGTTGCGGCAGGAAAAGAATGAACCAGAAATCTGGAATCTGCCGCGGCTTATTTTGACGCCGTATCGCAACAACTTCGGCCGCTTACGCCAGTTGATCGACGCGATCAATCTCGCGTCAGTCGGGTAAAATCGGCTCGGGACTTGCGATTGATGTAAGCGGCGAAGTTTCGGCACAATCCTTGATTCGAACACGGCGCTTCTTGTTCGCTACGACCAAGGCAAGATCGACATCGAGCTTCGCGCGCATCATGCGATCGAAACAGAAATGTTCGCGGGCGTAGCGGAGACCTTTGTCGGCGCAGCGTGCGGCCAAATTTTCGTCGGAGAGAAAGAGCAGGATCGCCGTAGCCAAAGCGTTGCTGTCGTTTGGTTGAACGATCAATCCGTTTTCACCGTGAACGATGATCTCCGGCACGTCCCCGACGCGCGTCGCTACGACCGGCCGACCGCTGGCAAACGCTTCGCGCAAAACAATAGGCGACGCTTCGGTGTGGCGCGACGCGATTACGACCATATTCGCGGCTGCAAGAATGTCCGGTATGTCCCAGCGATATCCCATCATCAGGACGTTGCCGTTTAGGCCGGCGCGATCGATCGCCTTTCGCACCCATTTTTCCCGGCTCCGGCCGCCAGTTGCTTCGCCGACAAAAACAAAATGCGCATCCGGCCGCTGGTGACGCACGATTCGCGCGGCTTCGACTAAATTGAACTGTCCCTTGTCCGGCCGAATCATGCCGATGTTCGCGATGATCGGTGTTTCCGCCGAAAGGCCGACTTCTCGCCGGAATTTCATCGGGTCGCGTTTCGGCGAGAATTTTTCGAGATCGACCGCCGATCCGATGACTTCGATTTTTTCGGGCGCGATCCCGTATTGCTCGATGAATTCCTTTTTGATCACCTGCGCGTCAGCGACAATTTTCGCGCAACCATGTCGGTAAATGAACGCGCGGTTCTTTTGGCCGAGCGGATCAGTGATGCAGCGGGCGCGCGTCACCGGCCAACCGCAAAGAAAGAGCGGCAGACAGAGCCAGTGGTCTTTTGAGCTGTAACTCTTGATTAAGTCAACACGATTGCGGCGGCAGAAAAGCCAGATGCGCAATGAAACGAGTGGATTGATTCGATGCCTGAGCGACATCGGAATTACCGGCGTGCCGAGCTCGCGCGCTTTGGTGAGCACTTCGCTGGTGGGGTCGCAAATCAGCCAGGCGCGATGGCCGTTTGCATTCAGCCAATTGATTTCGAGACAGGTGCGATATTCCTGTCCGCCCCAACTGCCACTGCTCTCAAGATGAAGTAAATTCACGCGGGTTTATCGACCTTTTCGTCAGTGTGACTGACTTCTCCGCGTTTTTCGAGAATATAATCGTGGATCGTATTAACCGTCCGAAGGGCCTTGCCAGCCACCTCCGAGTTCGGCACGCCCACGCCGAAGGTCTTTTCCATGCTGACCACCAGTTCCAAGGCGTCGATCGAGTCCAATCCGAGGCCGTTTGGCCCGAAAAGCGGCAGATCGTCCCCGATTTGGTCGGGAGTGGTTTGCAGCATCAAATTTTTGACCAGCATTTCTTTGATGCGCGCGCGTAGGTCAGCATCAGACATAAGTCAGCGGCGCCGAAGTTGTCGTAATCGGCCCTGCCGGTCAACACTCGAGTGATTGGCGGGACGCGAGCCGTCGTGTCCATTAATGAAAGCCGGCGTCGACAGCGCGACGCCCTCCAAGCTCACGCCTGATCGGCTTTATCGCCGGGAGTAACCGCTTGATTTTGATCGGGCCCAGCTGCGGTGCTAGCGGTGGCGTCGGTTCGCGGGACGGTCGATGACGGTGGCAAATTTCCCTTAGCTGCGGTGTCGGTTTTGCCGGCCTTGTGCAGCTCGTCACTGAATTCGTCTTTGGCCTTTTGGAATTCCTTGATTGCCTGGCCAAGGCCGCGGGCGAGTTCTGGCAATTTCTTGGCGCCGAATAGCACGAGAATGATCAACAGAATGATGATCAAATCGGGGCCGCCGAGGTTCATGAAACTGGCGAGCATGCTCATATCTAAGTCACAACACTCAGACTCGTTGGCCAAACTTGCAAGGCAATTTGGGAAGCCACGTTATCTTGAGGTTTGCCTCGGTCTCGGTGTCTTGTGATTTCGCGCAGGGAGCGTAACTTCGTTGGTGCAACGTTGTCCGCCGGTCGGACGGACTCGTCCTGTGGCGAGCCGGGCATTTACATTGATCGAGATCATTATCGCGGTCGCGATTTTGACGGTTTTGCTTTTGGTGGCGGTACCCAGTTTAAGCGGTGTTCTGGCGGATCGGCGGCTGCGCGCATCGTTGGATGAATTTAACAACCTCGTTCGACAGGCGCAGGAACGAAGCGTGGCCGAGCATCGCGCCTACTTGATTGTTTGGGGCGATAAAGACGTGATTGTGGAACCGGAGGCTTTTGCCAAAGACGAAGAAAAAAAAGCGGTGGCAGCGTTCGCTTTGGCACATGGAACGGTGTTGACGCTCACTTTGCCGGCCGCTCTCACCTCCAAGCCGGCGGGCGAATGGATTTTCTGGCCGACTGGCACGTGCGAGCCGGCAATCGTTCGCTTTGCGGGAAGAGCTGGGACGTGGACGGCAAACTATTCGCCGCTGACCGGCCACGGCGAGTTGGCAAACTATGCGGCGAAGTAAAACAGGTTTCGCGCTCTACGAAGTGCTGATGGGCCTGGCGATTTTCGCCCTCGGCGTGCTCGCGCTTGGTCGCGCGGTACAGAATTGCCTGAACGCCAGCACCTTTAACGCGGAGGAGAATCGCGTTCGGCAAATTTTGTCTAATCGAATGGCGGAAGTGCAGGCCACGCCCGGATTTCCCGATGCGGCAAAGGAATTCACCGTCGATACCGGTTACGGGATGGTGAAGCTGATCCAGAAAAGCGCGCCGGCTGAATTGGAGGAAAACAACGGGGTGCCGCTCGCCGGTGTGAATCGGGTAACGTTGACGGCAAAGTGGACGCGCGGCGGCGCCGCGCAATCGCAGCAGATCGAATTTTATGTTTATCGTCCCGGTTAATCGCCGACGCGGCTTCACCTTGTTGGAAATCATTATGGCGGTGGCGATTTTGGCCACGATGGCGTTGGCGATCTATCGCTTCGTTCAAGCCAACTTGGTCGCGATTCGTCTTTCTTCTGGAGCGATCGCGGCCGACGCGCGTTACGATGGTTTGCGTGAAGTGCTGGCTAACGAGTGGCAGAGCTTGCCTTCGGGAAGGGGGGCGCTGCTCGGCGATGCGTTCAAGTTGAACGATCGCGAGCGGGACGAAGTTCGATGGGTTTGCGGCGCGGGACCGGGTTTGATGACACGATATGCCGCCGGTGATTTCGTGGTCGCGTTGCGGCTGCAATCGGAAAAGAAAGACAGCGATCGGCTCGATCTCGGTTTTCTGCGCAAGCCAAAAGACGATTCATCGCTCACGAACGTGAATGAAAGCTGGATTCCACTGATTGAAGATGTGCGCAGTTTGCAAGTCCGCTATTTTGACGCGCGCTTGAATGCGTGGGTGGAACGCTGGACCGACACCGGCACATTGCCGCGGTTGGTGAAAGTAACTGTGAATCGATCCGATGCCGCCGCGCCATGGGAGGCAATCATCCCTCTCGGCCGGACGCCGATGTAATGAGGTCGATCTTATGAGGACGCCTTCATCGAATTCGAAATTAATTTCCGGTGCCGCGATCATGCTCGCGCTTTGGGCATTGTTCTTGTTGAGCGCGTTGGTGATTTCCTGGGCGCTGGACATCGACTCGCGGCTGTCGCTTTCAGGTGACGGGGCGCGGATGCTGAAAGCGGAAGCGGTAGCATGTTCCGGCGCAGAAGTAGCATTGCATCCGGCGGTCAAGCCGGGTTCGCCAAATCTGAGCGGAGAATTGGATAACGGCGCAACCTACCAAGCGCGACTCACTGGGGAGGGCGGTCGTTTGAACTTGAACTGGCTTGTTGCCGGCGAAGCCCCGGATCGTTTGGAAATTTTGCGGAGATATCTGGAGCATAAAGGGGTCGATCTCAATGAACGCGACACAATGATAGATTCACTTCTGGATTGGGTTGAACCAAACGCTGGGTTACATCGATTGAACGCGCCGCCCGAGAGAGACGACTATCATCCGCCGCATACTTTGCTGACACGCATCGATGAGTTGAAAAAAGTCGCGGGCTGGGCCGAGTTCACGTCCACTCCCGGTTGGGATGATGATTTTACCCTCAACAGCAGCGGCCCGGTGGATTTGGCGTGGGCGTCGCGCGATGTGTTACTGGCTTTGCCAGGGATAACACCCGAAGCGGTAGATCGGTTCTTGCAGTTGCGACAAGGGCCGGATGGAATCGATGGGACTGACGATGACATGCAGTTTAGAGGAATCGACGAGGTCCGCGTTGTGCTTGGATTGAACGAAGAACAATTCAAACAACTCAACGGACTCGTTTCGTTCAAGGACCC
>QHPY01000164.1 GCA_003219215.1 Verrucomicrobiota bacterium
AAGCGATCGCCTACATGCGCGATAAAACCGGGATGGGCGAAAAAGAAGTAAAATCGGAAATCGAGCGTTACATCGTCGCGCCCGGTCAGGCCTGCGCTTATAAAGTTGGGATGTTGAAGATCCAGGAATTGCGATCTCGCGCGCAACAGGAGCTCGGCAACAAATTCGATCAACGCGAGTTTCACGAAACCCTCTTGAAGAATGGCTCGTTGCCACTCGAGATCCTCGAGGAACAGGTGAACGATTACATTCAGAAGAAGAAGGCGTGATGTGTAGCCACGGCCCTGCGGGCCGTTTCAAAGATTCGCAAAAGCCTTTACGCGCAATCTATCGCAACTATCTCGCCTTGATACGGCCAATCTTCAGGATCGTTGACCAACGCAGCACGCACAAGGTTTTGTCGAACGTATTCCCATTTTTCGCTCATACTTTCATCACTGCGCAAGACGTGGTCAAAGAATCCTTCCTGCCAGAGTTGTCCGCTGGACTTGGACCAGCTGTTGGCGCGAGCAAGAGCTTGTTTCAACTCTCCAACCCACCGGCCGAGCACGAACCCTTCGTCGCCAGACACAAACAGGTGCACGTGGTCCGGCATTAGAACATAACGTCCGACGGCAATGTTGAAATTGGAGGCGCGACGACCAAACTCAACGAAAGCAACATGTGTTCGATCTGATGCTAGTAACGATCGGCGTCGATATGTACAAAAGGTCACAAAGTAAACAGGTGGATCGTAGCGTTGAAACACTTCGCTAAGTCGCAGGGGACGGTGCTTGAACTTCCGGGAGGACACGGTTTAGCGTAAAATCTCCAGCCCATTGATTACAATCTTTAACCGGTGACGGCGCATAGCGCCGTGGCTACACCAAAAATGCGCAGAATTTTAATCGCGCTCGTGATCGTCATCGTGACGACGTCGATCTTATGGCTTTGGCGCGGACGCGATCTCTCAATGTTGATCGATCGGTTTAAGCTGATCGAAACGAGCTCGCGCCCGATCAAAACCATCGCTTACGAAGGAAAGGGAACCGGCGGGATTCTTCATGTGGAAGATCTCGATCTTAGTTTGAACGAAGTGGAACTAGGCGCAGCGCAACCCAGCATCGGCACCACCAAAGACGATCAACTGGCCTTGTCGTTTGGCGGAAAGGTTTTTCCGTTTGGGCCGACACAGTCGGGAACTGAAAGTCTCGTCACAGCAACTCCGTCGGGCGATGGTGCGACTATCTCAATTCAGCACAGTCCGATCAGTTGGCCTAACTTTTTCGAAATCAATTTCATGACCGGTAAGTCGCCGTTATGGAAGCGACACATTTATCAAAGGCTCGTTTGGAAGAAGCCAGCCGGCGCCAAGCTCGAAATGCTCTGGCGTTATGAGCAATACTTTTATCCCGAGGATCGCTGGACAGAAGCCTTCATGACGCGCCCCGGTTCGACCGGTTTGATTCGAATTAATATCTCGAACGCCGCTCGGTAAATCGGAGTGATCTGATCGAGTATTTAAAAGCTCTCTGAGCCGCGTCTTTTGAGATTGTTAATGGTTTGTTGACGATACAAAGATCCCGATATGAAGCTCACTAGAAATATCGGAATGCTTTTGCTGGCAGTTTATCTGATCGTCGACGGCCTGTTAGGGTTCGGCCTAAATCTCGGACCATTCATTTTCCTTCTCTACATTGTGGCGCTGGCCGCCGGCGTTTTTATTCTGATCGGGAAATAGAACCCGACCGCCGAGCGCGTCATCCTGATCAAACAATCGATCGGTTGGCGAGTGATCGATTACCGGATCTACTAACGAACCTCGACGGTGGCCTACCGGCGAAAAATGGTCACGGTTGCGCATGCGGCCTCGCGCTGCGATTACTCTGCCGTGAAATCTCCGTTCGTAATCGCGATCGCCGTTGCCGCGATGCTTTTCTTTGTTCACATGGCGGACGCACAATGGTGGCGCGTTTGGCCGTCGCCGTCTCCCGTCCGCGTCGTCCCGCGTCGTCAGGCTGCCCCAACTCCGAAGCCGACACCGAAAGTTTTTGTCGCACTGCCGAATTATGACGAGGAGACAGCGACGCGGCTCCAGATCTTTTTGGACAACAGCGATTTCGGCCCGGGAAAGATCGATGGCAAAATGGGCGAGTTTTTCCGGAAGGCGCTCATTTCCTTCAAGCACGCCCGCGCGCTGAGCGAGACCGGCGTGGTCGATCAATGGATGCTCGATCAAGTCCCGGACACGTTCACGACTTACACGATCAAAGGCGACGATCTCGCTTATGTGGGCAATCTGCCAACCGGACACGAGGAGCAGGCGCGCTTAAAATTTCTGCCTTACACGTCGCCGCTCGAGTTCGTCGCTGAGCGCTATCACTCGGCCGAAGCTTTCATTCAAAAGCTAAATCCCGGGACGGACTTGGAACATCTCGAACCGGGCGATGAGCTAAAAGTACCGAACGTCCTGCCGTTTGAGATCGAAAAGATTACCGAGCAAAAAATTGCGCCGAATCCGAAATTCGCCGCGCGCAAAATTTACGTCGACACAACCGAGCGATTGCTCGAAGTCTTCGAGAACAATCAGCTCGTTTGTGTTTTCCCGATCACGCCCGGATCAACCACATTGCCGGCGCCAATCGGCACCTGGAAGATTCAGGGCGCGGCGACCTGGCCATGGTTCCGCTACGACGAAGGAATGCTCAACTACGGAATTCGCACGGAAAATTATTACAATCTCCCGCCGGGCCCGAACAATCTCGTCGGTGTAATTTGGATGAGCTTGAACAAAACCGGCATCGGCATTCACGGCACAAATAATCCGGAGACGATCGGCCGCGCCGCCAGTCACGGTTGCATTCGTCTCGCGAACTGGGACGCCGCGCGAGTCAAAGACCTCGTCAGCGTCGGCAATACAGTCATCATTTTCTGACGCTTGCCCGCTTTCGAAACGCGCCATATTTTATCGGTCAGGAGGATGTCGATGAAATCGCAAAGCGGAATCAGCCTGAACAACGCGGCGGTGGCGGCGACGCCGAAGCATCTTTTACAATTCGCGGTCGATCAGCGCTACGACGATTACACGCCGGTCGATCACGCGGTCTGGCGATTCATCATGCGGCAGAACGTTTTCTTTCTCCGCGAATACGCCCACAAAGTTTATTTCCAGGGCCTGCTCGACACCGGAATTTCGTTCGATCGGATTCCGCGGATCGAGGAGATGAACGACATTCTGGCGAAGATCGGCTGGGGCGCGGTAGCGGTGGACGGATTTATTCCGCCGTCGGCCTTCATGGAATTTCAAGCTTACAAGGTGCTCGTGATCGCGTGCGACATGCGCCAGATCCATCACATTGAATACACGCCCGCGCCCGACATCGTCCACGAAGCCGCCGGCCACGCGCCGATCATTGTCGACCGCGAATACTCGAAATATCTCCAGCGTTTCGGCGAAGTTGGCGCCAAAGCGATGCAATCGAAAAAAGATTTTGAGCTCTATCAAGCGATCCGCCACTTGTCGATCTTGAAGGAGCAGCCGAACAGCGATCCAAAAGAAATCGAGGAAGCGACGAAACTGGTTGAGCACCGCCAGAAAACTCTGGGCGAGCCATCGGAGATGGCGCTGCTCTCGCGGTTGCATTGGTGGACGGTGGAATACGGACTTATTGGCACAATGGAGAATCCGAAGATTTACGGCGCCGGTTTGCTCTCGTCGATTGGCGAATCGGTTTCGTGTCTCGAGCCGGGAGTGAAAAAGATCCCCTACTCCATCGACGCGATGAATCAGCCGTTCGACATCACGACCAAACAGCCGCAGCTCTTTGTTTGTCGTGATTTCCAACACTTGAAAGACGTGCTCGAGGAATTTGCCAGCAAGATGGCCTATCAAGTCGGTGGACTGGAAGGGATCAACAAGGCGATCGAATGCAACAACGTCGCGACCTGCGAATACTCGTCCGGCCTGCAAGTAAGCGGCACGTTTACGGAAGTCATCACGCAAGGAAAAGCGCCGATTTATTTGCGCACGACCGGACCGACCGCGCTCGCTTACGCAAACAAGGAGTTGCCGGGTCACGGCATCGATTATCACAAGGACGGTTTCGGTTCGCCAATCGGCGATTGGAAGACGGTCCACAAATGGCCCGAACAACAGACCGACGAAGAGTTGCGCGGTTTGGGAATCGAGGTCGGCCAGAAAACCACAATAACGTTTGTCAGCGGCGTGACCGTCCAGGGAAAGATCGACAAATTAACTAAAAGGGATGGCAAATTGGTTTTGATTACCTTCTCCGGTTGCACGGCGAAGTATCAGGATCGTGTCTTGTTCGAACCTTCATGGGGAACTTACGACATGGCGGTGGGCGCGCGCGTCGGCTCCGTCTTTAACGGCGCGGCCGACAAAGACGCTTACAATCAAGTCGCGCTCGTCCCGAAAGAGCGCACGATCAAAGTCCCATCGGATGCCAAACGAAAGAAACTGGAAAGTCTTTACGCACAGGTGAGGCAGATTCGTGAAACCAAAAAAGGCTACGAACGCGTCGGCGAGATCTGGGAGACGCAACAAGCCGAGCACCCGGGTGACTGGCTATTGTCGATGGAGATTTTTGAGATTCTCGATACGACGAACCAGCAACCGGAATTGAAAGCGAAAATCGAGAAATTCCTAAACAACAAAAAGGCGCAAACGAAAGATCTGACGACCTTGATCGGCTGGGGATTTCGCTTGGTCGAGTATCACAAGAAACCGGAGTACCAAGCCGCTTTGCACGCCTCACCTAAGTGACACAAGCGCTTCGCTTATGTCATGTCGAGCAGAGCCGAGACATCTCTCGATATTTCTGATTCTGAAACAGTAAGGGAATTGAACTGGTTGGTCTCCCGACTCTCTTGCCGCTAACCCTTGCGGCGCAAACCGTCAATGTCGCTCGTCCCGCTCGCTCCATTCCTCGACGGAGCCTGGAATGACAGAAAGGCGCAAGTAATACGTGCTACACAGTCTCGTCTTTGAAGTGGCGTTTGCCTTTGAGCGCCTTGGCGTATTCGTCTTTGCTTAGAATATTTTCGTCGACTTGCATGTCGACGCGGCAAAAGTTTTTGAACCACGCCTCGATTCGTTCGCGATCTCTCATCACATCCTCGGTCAGGTAATTCGCATCAATGTTGATGCAGATCGCGCCGACCACGCCAAACTCCTTGCGGATGACCGGGATGGTTGTGCACTTAAATCTTCGCGACCCGATATTGAGCTCGTAGTTGAGTTTGTCTTCGTTCTGAAGCTGGCGCTTCTTCAGATCGATGAGCAGATTCGTCGTTCCATCGCGCAGATGCCTGCCGGTCACATTATTCTCCAGAACGATCAGCGAATGCGCCGGATCAGCC
>QHPY01000165.1 GCA_003219215.1 Verrucomicrobiota bacterium
CTTTTGAGCAAGCCCCCGAATCAAAGGCGACCCTCTCATGGCTCTTCCCCTTCTTTGCGAAGTTTCGCCGAACATTGGTGCAAGTCGTGTTGTTGTCCGTTGCCGTCAGCATTCTTTCCCTGCTCTTTCCGGTTTTCACCGAAATGGTCGTCGACAAGGTCATCGTCGAAAGAGATCTCAGCTTGCTTAGCACTATCCTGGCGGGAATGGGAGCCGCGCTCTTTTTCGTGCAAGCTTCTTCGCTGGCGCAGGAATATTTGCTTTCATTTGCGGCGGTGCGTCTCGACACCGCCATCCTCGATTTCTTAAGCCGTCAACTCCTGGCCCTGCCCATGACCTACTTCAGCAGTCGTCGCACGGGCGATATTCAACGGCGGCTCGAGGGTGCTCGCCAAGTCCGGCAGTTTGCGGTCGGAAGCGGCATCGGCGCGTTGCTTGCCTTGGTCCAGCTCACGGGCGCGCTCTGTCTAATGCTTATTTACAGCCCGTCGTTGACACTCGCGTTTCTTGCCACCACCCCCCTTTACGGCGGTTTGATGTATTTTTCACTCAAGGTCCTTCGACCGTTGTTCGCCGACGTGGAGGAAAACCAGGGGAAATACAGTTCGCATCAAATCGACGCCATCAAGGGAATCGAAGCGGTCAAGGCGGCCGCGGCAGAATCGGTCTTTCGCGACACGATGCTGAACGAGTTCCTTTCCGTTTCGAAGAAAATATTCCGGAGCAGCTTCATCGTTATGTCCTACGACAGTGTGCTGCAAACAATCGGCATGCTTTCAACGGCAATCTTTCTCTGGGTCGGCGCGCATCAGGTCATAAATGGGAGTCTGAGCATTGGCGGTTTCGTCGCTTTCAGTTCGTTGACGGCGATGGCGATGAGCGGAATCATGCGAACCCTCGGCATTTGGGATAACATGCAGCTTGCGTCCGTCCTCCTGAATCGACTGAACGACATTTTCGAACAGGAACCCGAACAAGGACGCGATCGTTCTCGCCTCAGCCCGGTTCACAGCCTGGAAGGCCGCATCGAACTGCGCAATGTCAGCTTCAAGTATGGCGGACCAGAATCTCCCAACATTCTCAATGGGATCACCATGCAAATGGCGCCGGGCCAAATGGTCGCGCTGGTGGGTCGCAGCGGTTGCGGTAAAACAACCCTGATCAAACTGATCGCGGGCCTGCTCGAGCCCACCGAAGGGACGATCCTGTTCGATAATGTCGATCTTAAGAATCTCAATTATCGCGACGTGCGCCGGCATATTGGGATGGTCTTGCAAGAGAACCATATTTTTAACGAGACCATCGCGCGCAATGTCTCTTTCGGTGACCCCGAGCCCGACCTGGACCGTGTTTTGTGGGCTGCGCAGGCAGCGGCCGCGCACGATTTCATCATGCGTTTGCCGCTCGGTTACGAAACAAAAATCGGCGAATCAGGGCTTTCCTTGTCTGGCGGCCAGAAGCAACGGGTTGCCATCGCGCGCGCCATTTACAACAATCCGCCGGTAATAATTTTCGATGAAGCCACCAGTGCGCTCGACACCGAATCCGAACGCGCCATTCAAGACAATCTTGGCCGATTAATGGCCGATCGAACCACCATCGTGATCGCGCATCGGTTGAGCACTGTGCGCGAGGCGCACGCCATCGTTGTTCTGGAAAAGGGTAGCGTTGCTGAAATCGGAACCCACGATGAACTCATGGCCCAGCGCGGACTTTATTTTTATCTCTCCAGCCAGCAGATGGGAATTTGATCTGACGTTATGAACACGACGCTAATGTCGCAACAAAAAGCAGAATCCGAATCGGAGATGCTGCCGCAGGATCCGCCGCCGCGAATCATCCGCGGAATCGCGTGGCTCCTGGTCGCGATCTTCTTTACGGGTTTGATCGCTGCGATTACTTTTCATCTTCCAGAGACAGTCAGCGCCGCTTTTGTCTTGGTTCCGCAAAATGGCGCGGATCCGATCCAATCTTCCCGGCTTGCAGTTGTGAGCGCCGTGAAGGTTTCCGAAGGCGAAGCAGTTAAAGCTGGTCAGGAATTGTTCATCTTGCGTTCCGACGAAATCCGCGGCCTGAGCACGCAATTGAACGGCCTGACTGAGGACCTGCGGACGAAAGAACAGGGGCTTGCTAAAGCCGACGCCGCTTACGCCTCGCAATTGGAGATCAAGCTCGCTGAAATCTCAAATTCTGAAAGCGAAGTGAAGTTCCGCGAAAAGCATGCGACCACGGGTCGGGAGTTGATGGAGCGAATGGAAACGCTTGCGGAAAGCGGCGGAGTTTCCAAGATGGAGCTCATTCGGCTCCGTCTCGAGGTCGCCGGCTCCGAGAAGGATCTGAGCGTTGCCCAACGAAATTTGCAGCAAGTCAACCTAGATCGACAACGCATGGAGACCGAACATGCACGCCTGCGCGATGAACAAGTGGCCGAAATCGAGAAACTGAAGTTCCGCGTCACTGCGCTAAAAAGCGATACGGAAAATTCCGAATTGAATATGCTGTCGGTGCGCGCGCCCTACGACGGCGTCGTCATCTCACTTGGGCAACGCAATGCTGGCAGTGTTGTGCAAAACGGGCAGGAATTATGTCAATTAGCGCGCATCGATGCCAAGCCGCACGCACGCTTGTTGTTCGGCGAAGCCGCGCTGCCCAAACTCGCCGTCGGTCAACGAGTCCGCTTTTTCTTCACTGCTTTTCCTTATCAGCGCTACGGCGCGGTCGATGCCAAGCTCAACTGGATTAGCCCGTCCGCGGTCTCCTCTCCGGATGGATCGCACTTTGTCGGTCTGGCCTCGCTGGAAGAGAACAAAAAACCAAAAAGCAAAGTGCAGCCGCGTGTTGGTATGCGCGGAGAGGCCCGAATCATCGTCGGCCGGCGCACTTTGATCGAGTACGCGTTCGAGCCAATTCGGCAATTGCGCGAAAATATTCGCGACTAGGTTTCGCGTTCCGCGAAAAATGCAGCCGGCGCCTTCCAGTCTAAGAGTTGAAGACCTGGCCACGACTAACGAGGCCATGGCCCGTTGCCTTCGTTTGGCTGCGCTCGCCGCAAAATCAGATGTGCCAGTGGTTTTGCTCGGTGAAACCGGCACGGGCAAGACTTTGCTTGCCCACGCCATTCATAATTCATCCGCGCGCGCCGCCCGGCCGTTGGTCTCATTCAACGCGTCCGCCATGAGCGATACGCTCCTGGAGAGCCAATTGTTCGGCCACGAACGCGGTGCTTTTACGGGCGCGCAACAGGCGGTCAAAGGCAAGTTTGAGCTGGCCAATGACGGCACTCTTTTCCTCGACGAAATCTCGGAGATGAGCCCTTTGGCGCAGGTCAAAATCCTGCGCGTGCTCGAATACGGTGAGTTTGAACGATTAGGCTCGGAACGAATGCTCAAATCCAATGCCCGGATTATTTGCGCGACGAATTGCTCGCTCCGGGAAAGAGTTGTTCAGGAAAAGTTCCGCGAAGATCTTTTCCATCGCCTCAACGGTTTGACGTTATTGATCCCGCCACTGCGCGAAAGACTGGAAGAACTGCCCGCGTTGATTGCAGCGGAATTGAAAGCAGCGGCCAAAAGCGAAGGGAAAACGATCACGGCCATTCATCCTCAGGCCATGGAAAGACTTATCTCTTATCCATGGCCGGGAAATTTGCGCGAACTAAGTCACACCGTCCGCACCATGACCTTGTTTTGCGAAGGCCCCGTTATCTTGCCCCAGCATGTGGTCTTTCCGCCCGACCTCGCAGCCACTCCATCTCGCAAGGACGGGAACCAGGCTGAGCCAGATGCGACAAAAACAAATAGTGCGCATGCCAACAGCGACCTCTCGCTCGCCTCTGCAGTCGCGCGACATGTCAGCCTCGTTTACGAGCAAACTTCGCGTAATCAGAGGCAGGCTGCGAGGCTCCTCGGCATTTCCCGCGCCACGCTCGCACGGCATCTTCGAAAATTGGATCAGAAATGAGTCAATGACGGCATCGAATCGAGCCCCTGTGGTACCGAGATCGAGCACGAACAATCCGATCCATTGTGTTGCCGTTTCGCAAGTTTCAAAATTGTTTCGGTGGATAAGACTCTGGGAATCAATGGTCAACGTTGGTTATCAAATTTCCGAATTGCGCGGGTTAAGATGCGCTGGCATGAATGGTGGTAATAGGAGCCCGAAGTGAGTGCGCCGAAAGAAAACAAAAATGTTTCTGCTAGCGAACCTGGAATTCGCAAGCAAAAGCACAAGAAAGCAAAACTGATCCGCTTGGACGATTTGATCCCAAAAGGCAACGTCAAAGGCGGCGGCGGTCAATTGCTATTTGGTGCTACTGACACGCAACAAACAACCCAAAACAAAAAGGAAGAATAAAGAAAATGGCTAAGAAAAAGATCAAAGTTCGTGATTTGAAACCGAAGAAAGATGCCAAAGGTGGTGGAGGCTACAAGCCTACTGGCACGCAGCCTACTGGCACGCAACCTACCGGCACGCAACCTACTGGCACCCAGCCTACTGGAACCCAGCCTACTGGCACCCAGCCCAGCTAAGAGGTTAGTTTACAAACCGCCTTGCGGTCCGAATCCGCAGGGCGGTTTTGTTTTAAACAACAAAGCCCGCCTTTCCGGCGGGCTTTTGCTTTTCCACGAGTGGTCGGTTGCCCAGCTATCGCATGGCCGCTGCTTCTTGATCGCGACCTTGCAATTCAAGCACCATCCGTTTGATGTGCTTGTAGTCGGTATGCGATTGCAGGAATTGCAAACTTTGTTGCGGATCGCCCCATCGCAAAATCTGGATCGGTTCCTGGCGCGCCCCCCAAGTGTTCATGTCACGCTGGTTCGCCATGTAGAGATCAATTGTATTCCGACCAGAGAGAGCCCAGCCGTAATCTTCGACGCGATAGACTTGCCCAGTCGAAAGCAATCTAAATGTCGTTCCCATTGGCCAGCGCGACCAATCGGCGGCGGCGCTCCCGATTTTTGGCGGCTTGCTCACCGCGACGGCACGCTTCGCACCGCGCGTTGTCGTTGTTTTAGTCCCTCGCGTTGTTGTCGTGGTCGTCGCACGCGTCGCCTTTTTTGTTTCTTGCATCGAAAATGGCTGCAATTTCGTGTCGGTATTTGAAATATTGATTACATCGACATCGTCGCTGTCGGAGACCGTTCTGGCGCGCTTCACATTTTCGGCGCGATGAATCGCGGGATCGGCCGCATGCAATTCACCACCGAGCGCGTTGCGAGCGCCGTACTGAGTGTGATCCGATTCGGTATGGGTGTAAGCCGTTGTCCGAACATTTTGAAAATCTGTTCTTGTCAGTGGCGCTTCATACGCCGGCAGCGCGCGAGTCGAAGTTGTGCCGCAG
>QHPY01000033.1 GCA_003219215.1 Verrucomicrobiota bacterium
GGCGTCGCGCTGTATTCGGGCAAGCCGACGGTAAGCGCTTGAATCAGCCCGGCAAAATTTTTCACGTAACCCGGATCGCTCAGCCACGAGAACGAGTTCGTGATCAAATAGAAGATTGTCGATCCAACAATCGAAGCTGGAAGCAATGTTTTGAGCGACGCGCGGTGCTGCAATGCGAGTCCAATTAATCCGACGAGAACGAGTGCGAGGTAGCGACCAACGATGTGCGGTTCAATCAGAGTCGCGCCGTAGTAATAATTCAGAAACAAATCGGAAACGAAAAGCGCACCGAGTGGAACTGAAAATTTGAACTTCGTCGGGAAATAAGCCGCACCACAAAGCGCGATCGCAGCGAGCGGTGCGAAGTTCGACAGCCACGTCGCACCGGAATGAATTAAGAGTGCTGCCGCGATGCGATAAGCGACGGCCGACAAAATAAGAATGAGCGCCGGGATCATTGGGAGAAATTTAGCCGTCCTGCGAGAGTTGCAAAGGTGATTTGAGCCGTGTGTTCAGACTTTCAAGGTGTCCCCGACCCGTTGCTGCCACAGATGAATCTCGTCAGTCAATCGTTTGATCGTGTCGCTCTGGCTCGCGTCGACATAAAGATTGTGGCGCTCGTCGGGATCGTCCCGCAAGTTGTAGAGCTCGTTCTTATCTTTGTCGCGAAGACAAAGCTTCCAACCGTCGGGCGTGACAATGGCGCGGGTCGACTCGCCCAGCGCTTGCTTGATCTGATCTTTGCTCCCAAGCTTGGTGTGTTTGTTAATTTTTTCTTTGCCCGGCGCCCATTCGATAAACACCGACTCAGGCGGCATGGTCTCGCCTCGAACCAAAGCGGCTCTGCTTTTTCCGACAAATTGTGGATCGGGCGTCTTGCCGAGGAGATCGAGCATGGTCGGCGCAAAGTCGATGTGGCTGATCGGTTGCGCGACGCGAAACGATTGCTTTTGGCCTGGTACTCGAACCAGGTACGGCACGCCGGCCGATTGCTCGAACATAAATCGCTTACCCAACAGCCCATGTGCCGTCATCATGTCACCGTGGTCGCTTGTTAAGACGGTGATGGTTTGGTCAGTGAGCGCGAGCTCGTCCACCTTCGACAAGATTGTGCCGATGCAATGATCGATCTCGGTGATAAGACCGAAATATTTTTGTTTGATCTCGCGATACCGGTCAGCGCTGCGATGTCGATTGCGATAGAGCTCTTCTCGCAAGCGATAATGCAGCGGCATGTCTTCGCCAAATCTGTCGTTATTACTTGCGTCCAATGAAATAGATTCCAGCGGATGCTCGTCGTTGAACGGGCCGGTGTAAGGCGGATGCGGTTCGATGAAGGCAACAAAAGCGATAAATGGCCGGTCACGGTAACGCTCCAAGAATTCGCACGCCTTGATTTCGACAAACTTCGCTTTTGAGAGCTCAAACGGCACATTTCTCGAGTAGGTCCGACTGAAATATTTTCCATGATCGGGTTTGTGCCCTTTTGCGATCAGGAATTTGGTATAGTCGGTAACGCCTTGAATCCTGTGGTTGCTCACCGCACTTTTGAAAGATTCTTCAATCGAAGCCCAGTCTTCGAATCCGCGCTGAGCGGAAAATTCATCGCCTAGATGCCACTTGCCAAAGTAGCCGGCGCGATAGTCAGAGTCGGCAAGGAGTTCCGGCAGGCATTTATATTTGTGGGAGAGAGAGGCCTCATTATTGGTGCACCCATTGGCGTGCGGCCACGTCCCGCTGAATAAGGACGAGCGCGACGGCGCGCAGATTGGATGGGTCACGTAAGCGCGCTCAAAGACGGTCGATTGCGAAGCGAGCTTGTGAATGTTAGGCGCGTGAACGTCGCTTGCGCTCCCACCGACAACGGTGTCGGCACGCAATTGATCCGGCAGAAACACGATCAAGTTTGGCTTACGCGGCAGTTTTGCGGACTGAGCGCGCAGCCGGGCGCTAACGACCACAGCCGCTGATCCGAGTGCAGCAGTCCGAACGAATCGACGGCGAGAGAAAGCGGAGTTCACAGAAATTGCCGAAAATTTAGACGTCCCTTTCGTCCATGCAAAACTCATTTGGACATTTGTCGGGCGCAGTAGTGATTGTCTGATTAGACCTTCAAAGTGTCACCTACGCGCTGCTGCCAATGATGAATCTCATCTGTTAAACGAGCGATGATCTCTCGCTGTTCGCTGCGATAATAAAGATTAGACCGCTCCTCAGGGTCTTCTCTGACGTTGTAGAGCTCGTTCTTATCCTTGTCGCGAAGACACAGCTTCCAACCGTCCGGCAAGACGATGGCGCGCGTGGATTCATCGAGAGCTTGGCTAATTTTCTCCTTGTTCGCCAGCGTCGTGTGTTTATTGATTTTTTGTTTCCCCGGCGCCCATTCGATAAAGACGGATTCCGCAGGCGCAGTTTCGCCGCGAGCCAATCTCGCTTTGCTTTGGCCTGCACACTGCGCTTGAGCCGGCTTCCCCAAGAGATCCAGCATTGTTGGGGCAAAATCGATATGGCTGATGGGTTGGGCGCAACGCAAAGACCGCTGTTGCTCCGGCATTCGGATAAGATATGGCACCCGTGCTGATTGTTCGAATATGAGTTGTTTGCCCAAAATGCCATGGCTGCTCATCATGTCGCCGTGATCGCTCGTCAACACGATGATCGTCCGCTCGGAAACCCCGAGATCATCTAACTTTGCCAAAATCGCGCCAGTGCTGTGGTCGATCTCCGTGATCAGGCCGAAATATTTTCGCTTAGTGTCCCGATAACGTTCGCGGCTGCCGAGTTTGTTCCGGTAAAATTCCTGTATTAGCCGAGACCGCAGCGGGATCTCCTCTCCAAACACGTCATCAGCACTTGTATCCAGCTGGATCATATCAAGTGGATGCTCGTCATTGAAGGGACCGTTATACGGTTCATGTGGCTCCCAGAAAGCAACAACCATCAGGAATGGTTCACTGCCGTGCCGATCGAGAAAGTCACACGCTTTTGTTTCAAGAAACTTTGGTTTGGAAAATTCGAACGGTAGCTTACTCCCAAAATCGAAGGTGAAGTATTTACCCTTGTGTGCATCGGGCTGGCATCCCTTCGATAGGAGAAACTTTGTGTAATCACTGACTGTGTCCGTGCGGTGCAGACGCAACGCATGATGTATGCGCTCCACAGACTTGAACGACTCCATAATCGACGCCCACTCTTGAAAACCGCGTTGTGCCGAAAACTCATCTCCGAGATGCCATTTGCCGAAATAACCAGTGCGGTAGTCGGAATCAGCGAGCATTTCTGGCAAGCAAAGAAATTTCTGCGGGAGCACGCACTTGTTGTTGGTGCAACCGTTCAAATGCGGCCAAGTGCCGCTCATTAATGATGAACGCGATGGCGTGCAGATTGGCTGCGTCACGTAGGCGCGCTCAAAGATGGTCGATTGCGAAGCGAGCTTGCGAATGTTGGGCGCATGAACGGCATTCGAGCTCTCACCAAAAACAGTGTCGGCGCGCAACTGATCCGGAAGAAACACAATCAAGTTCGGTTTGCGCGGAAGCTTGGCCGGCTGCGCGCGAAGGTGCGCGGCCAAGGCGACACCGGCAGATCCCAGCGCGGTAGTGCGAATAAAATGACGACGCGAGAAGTCAGAATTCACAGGAACTGAAATCTTAGACGCCCAGCGCGATCTGCAAAGCGCATTCACCGCCGCGGATCGCAACGCGGTGCTACGGACGGCTTAAGTTACTTCCGGCCGCCGCTGGCGATAAAAGCGTTGAGTCGAGCTTTGCGACGATCGGCCGCATTGCGATGAATGATGCCGCGCTTGGCTGCTTTATCGAGCGCCGAAATGAGGCTGCGAATCTGTTCGGCATCAGGTTTAGCCGTACTGTGAACGCGCTTTTGTAGCGTCCGCAAACGCGTCCGCACGCTGCGGTTTTGGTGAGCGCGAGCGAGCGATTGCCGGGAACGTTTCGCTGCGGACTTGGTATTGGCCATGGGTTACTCCCGAAAATTTACGAGGCGTGGACGCTCGCGCAGACCGCCAAAATGTCAAGATATCGATCTTGAATCAGGCACGCGGACCGGATGCGATCTTAGTTTGGGAAGAATCTCGTTTTGGTCCGGAAGCAGGAGCGTCAAAACCGTAAACTTCGGGGTCGGCCATCTTCGAAGCTTTCGGCAATCGATCCTGAACAATCTCAACGGGAGCGCCGAGCGGAAGCTGGTTGTAAAGTGCGGTCACGTCGCTCGATCTCATGCGGATGCAGCCGAAGCTGGCTGGCCGGCCAATCGTTCTCTCCTCGTTAGTTCCGTGAATGTAAATGCAGCGCTTGAAAGCATGCGCGTTCGAGACTTGCAATCCACGCAGCCAGATAATGCGCGTCATCACCGGATCGCGGCCGGGAGTATTCGGCGTCAGAATCTCGCCGGTCCAGCGACGATTATGAAAGACGGCTCCAAACGGAGCGTGGTCGCCGATTTTTTGCGCAACCTGCAATAATCCAAGCGGAGTGGTGAGACTGCCCCAGGCATCGCCCAAGCCATATTTCGACGTCGAAATCGGATACGTCGCTGCAATCGCTCCGTTCTCGATCAGCATTAGCTTTTGGTCCCGCACACTGATGATGACGCGAGTGGAAAGAGTCGGGGCCGGAATGGTAACGGCCCGAAGGGGCAAAGCGCACAAAATCAACACACCGACGAGGGCGAAGGGACGAAACATCCGCGCTCTACTACTCCAAAAACCCGCCTTGTCACGCGGGAATTGGAGAGGGCGAGCGCGAAGCGCCGAAAGTAAATTTCGGCGACCAAGGCAGGAGCGACGAAAGCGAGACATAGAAAAAGCCGCCTTGAAACATGAGCAGGAATGGTACCGACAAGAACTGCCCATGAGTTATTGCGAACCAGACGAAGTAGCTGAAATAGATCGCGAACGCCATTTCCACCAACGGCAAAGTCGATTTCAGCGCGCGATATCTACAGCTCCGCCAAGACTGCGATCGTCGTTCGATCCCGTACTTCGGCGTTCGTGTGAAATCCGATTTGTGATTGAAGATCGCTTCCAGGACCGCACGCGCGTTGTTAAGCGAGAGACCGATTCCGAGCGCGAGCAAGCACGGAAGGAGCAACATTTGTTTCATCCAAGTGCGCGGATGAAGCTCGCGTTGCGCACAAACGTAAAAGACCGCTACTGACACTGACGCAGTTAGAAAAATCGGGACGTCGATCAAGAAAGTGCGGACCCAACCCGATTGCGGCCCGCCGGCAGAGGGATGCAAAAGCACGCACAAACAGGCCAGAAGCAGATATGCAAAATTCGAGACCAAGTGGCCAGTTGCTTCAGCTTTAATCGCGAATGGAAGCTCGCTCCGCCAAATCCGCGGCAGCAACTTCTTGCACGTTTGAATGGAGCCTTTGGTCCAACGGTGCTGTTGTGATTTGAAACCATTCATGTCGACTGGCAACTCCGCTGGCGTGACGACGTCGGGAAGGAAAATAAACTTCCATCCGACCAGCTGCGCGCGATAACTCAGATCGAGATCTTCACAAAGGGTGTCGTGCTGCCAACCGCCGGCCTCCTCGATGCATGAGCGCCGCCAAAGGCCGGCCGTGCCGTTGAAATTAAAAAAGCGTCCACTTCGGCTGCGCGCCGTTTGCTCGAGCAAAAGATGGCCGTCCAAAAACATGGCCTGCATGCGCGTTAGCAGCGAGTAGCCTCGATTCAAATGGCCCCAGCGACTTTGGATCATCCCGATTTTCGGATCGGTGAAAAAATGGATTGTGCGCTGGAGCAAATCTGGCGGCGCTACGAAATCGGCGTCGAGAATGCAGATGAACTCGCCGGCCGCCGATTCCAGTCCGACCGCAAGTGCACCTGCCTTGAATCCCGTCCGGTCGACCCGGTGAATAAGCTGAACATCGAAACCGCGCTGACGCAATTCCTTAACGCTGGAAGCGGTCACTGCCCGAGTGTCATCAGTAGAATCATCCAGGACCTGGATTTGGAGCAGGTTTCTCGGGTAATCCACTTCGCTGACCGAACGCAGAAGGCGCTCCACCACGTAAACTTCATTAAAAATCGGAAGCTGCACCGTTACCTTTGGCAGCTGGCGAAACCGGCCGGCTGGAACAGCCGCACGTTTGCGGTTCTTCAGGAAAAGATAAATGATGAAATACCGGTGAACGCCGTAGGCAGAGAGACCGATGAGCACGGCGAGGTAACACGCCGTCCAAATCACGTAGCCGAGGCTTCCTTGCATAAGGTTGGCTGCCAGTTACTAAGACAGCAGGTGCGCATGATGGCGCTTCCGCCGCCAGCGTCAAATCAAAAATGGCGCGCTTGCCTCGGCAAAACGGAGCCAAAGCGCATCAAAATTCGCACGATGTCGATCTTAATCGTGTCACTGCTCGTATCGACAGTAATCGCCGCGAATCAGGAGGAGCCAAACGAAGATAAACAGCACGAGCGCGAAGAGCTCGGCGTCAATCCCTACACCACGCCTTCAATCGAACGGATCTTTGCCCAACTCGATCAGCTTCGACCGCTGCCGTTCGATCAATTGAAGCATAAACTTCCGCAATCGATCACCGCCGGGCGCGAGCAGAAAGGATTGATCTTTGGCGGATTGATTGCGGATGGTTTTCTGATTGTCGAAGCCGAGAAGAAGAATCTGGTCGAAAAGTTCGGACGCGTGTTGACGGAACACGCGCACGCACTTGGTGTGGGTGGCCGCGTGATGCGCCACAGCGCGAGTCTGACCGAACTAGGTCGACGCGGCGATTGGCCGCAAGTCCGTCAGGAACTGATCGCGACGCAAGCAGATGTGGAACAAGCAATGGTCGAATTGCGCGACGAAAAAATGGCGCACTTAATCAGTCTCGGAGGCTGGTTACGCGGATTGGAGATTTCCGCCGGAACGGTGGAAGCGGAATTCTCGCCGCAGCGCGCAAAGGTCTTGGCACAACCAGACTTGGCGGACTATTTCGGCGCGGAATTGAAAACGCTGCCGCCGCCACTCGCGCACACGCCGCTCTTTGAAAAGATTCGCAGCAGCATAAAGAAATTGCAGCCGATATTGAGTAAAGCGCCTGACGCGCTCACTCGGGCAGATGCGGGTGCGATTCGGGCGGAAGCGAGTGAGTTAAACTACGCGATTCGGCAGGGCGAATAATCGCTCTCTCTGGCGCTCAGCGGCAAGCGCTCTGCTGCTATGCTATCTTGCCAACCAAGTGGTATGCCATTCCGATACCTTACGAAGAAAGGCCGGCACGACCGGTTCGAGCGTTTCAACATTGTTGTCTCGATCCTTTTGGCCGGTTGGGTGCCTTCCATTCTGACGGTTTGGTTTTCGTACGCCTTTCTCACCAAAATGCTGGAATCGAGCATTTTGCGAGACCGGCAAACATTCGTGCAGCTGATCAGCCGCCTCGTCGGTGATGATCTCAGCGGAACTGAAGGCATTATCGATTATTATCAAACGCTTCCGGACGTTTCGCAGATTCTGAATTCATCGAATCCGCAGTCGGCTGCACAGCAATGGCTCGGCAGCACTTTTTATGCGCACCCCCGGATCGACGGCATGTTTCTCACCGGTCGCGACGGGCGATTGATCGCTTCGATTCCTTACAACCCGGCGATGATCGGGAAGGATTTCGATTCTAATTTATGGCGGCCGCAGGCGGAAAAAATTTCAGGCGCCTTCGTTTCACCGGTCCATCCGCGTTTTTCCGATAAGCGAATCGTTACCGACATCGCGGGTGCGGTGCGCACGCCTGATAAGAACATCGCCGGTTATCTCGGCGTCTCGGTGTTGGTGGAACGAATCGGCCGCCGTCTTTCCACGATTCAATTCGCCGACCAATCAAGCTGCCAAGTCATCGATCAAAACGGACAAGCGCTGTTCATGAACGATTTTCGACCCAATCCCGGAACCTCCTCAGCGCGCGAGTCGATCCTCCCCAAGGAAATTAACGAAATGAAGAAAGGGAATCTCGAACGCGGCGGCAATCTTTATTCCTTCAGCCCGGTAGAATCGACCGGATGGACCGTAGTCGTGAAACAACCGAAAGATGTCGCTTACAAACCGGTGCACGATCTCGTCGGCCGCATGTCCGTGCTCGCCGCATGGCTGATGGTGCTGACCACTATCTTCGCATGGCTTGGCGGAATTTTTTATCGTCGCCAAACCGAGGCCGCTCGCCGCATCGAGCGCGAAGTGATTTTTAGCGAGAAAATCCTCGCCAATATGCCGGTCGGCATCGCCTTTGTCGATCCAGTGTCGAAAAAATTCGCGCAAGCCAACGAAGCGTTTAGCCAAATGGCACAACGCTTTGGCGGTTTGCCCCACCGTCGCGAAATCACCGAGGCATCCTACGATGATGTGAAGATCGCGCCGGCCGATGCAATTGAGCGTGTTCTCTCTTTCGGAACGCCATTTCAATTGATCGAGCAACGATTCCAGGACGAAGGCGGCATGATTCACTTCGTCAACGTCACCCTTTTGCGCCTGCAAGCCGCGGACCAGACGATTCAAGGCGTGCTCTATTTCGTGGAAGATAAAACTCGCGACGTCACTTTGCGCCACGAGCTCATCAACGCCAACGCCGCGAAAGATCAGTTTCTCGCGCTGCTCTCTCACGAATTGCGCAACCCCCTGTCGCCCGTCATCGCGATGGTTGGAGAATTGGAAGCCATGACTCCGCGATCGCCCAAGCTGCGGCAAGCGCTTGAAGTCATTCGACGCAACGTCGAATTGGAAGCGCGCTTGATCGACGACCTGCTGGACGTGACGCGCATCGCCAAAGGCAAATTGCAACTCAGTTTCGAGGTCGTTGATGTGCACGAAATTTTGCAGCGGGTCTATGAAATTTGCCGCGAGGACATGGCCAAGAAATCAATCGAGGCAAAATTTGAGCTCAACGCGCAACACGTCCACATCGAAGGCGACCCGGCGCGATTGCAGCAGGTGTTTTGGAATCTCGTCAAAAACAGCGTCAAGTTTACGCCTGCCAACGGTCGAATCACGGTCGCAACTTCCAACACTCTGCCCGAAGACATTGAGATTCGCATCAGCGACACCGGAATTGGCATTGAGGAGGAAAAGATCGGAAAAATCTTCAACGCATTCGAGCAGGGACAAACCTCTATCACGCGGCGCTTTGGCGGACTCGGTCTCGGCCTTGCCATTTCCAAGTCGATGGTCGCTGCGCACCGCGGGAAAATTCGAGTCGAGAGTCCGGGCAAAGATAGAGGCGCAACCTTTATTGTTGAGCTGAAAACGGTCGCGGCACCGGCAGGAGCAGAAAATGGCGCGGATGATGAACGTCCAGTTGTCGCAGAAAATGAACGCGTTCTCTCACGCCGGCATCGGCTTCTCGTCGTGGACGATCACGCCGATACGTGCACCGGAATGAAAATGATGCTCGAACGCCGCGGCTACGATATAACCGTCGCGCATTCCGCCAGTCAGGCGGTCGAAAAAACTCAGCGGGAAGATTTCGACTTGCTTATCAGCGACATCGGTTTGCCAGACCGAAGCGGTTACGAGTTGATGAGGGAATTGCGGCAGAGCAAAGGCTTGCTTGGAATTGCGCTCAGCGGTTTCGGAATGGAGGCCGATGTCAATAAGGCGCGTGATGCCGGCTTTTCCGAGCACCTGACCAAGCCGATTAACTTTGACCGGCTCGAGCAAGCCATTCGTCACCTTCTCGAATCGACATCTTGAGCCGCTATCGGCGAAGATGTCGATCTTATCACAAATTACTGACCGTTGGGCTGCGCCGCTGCCGGGGTTTTCTTGGCCGCGGCTTCCTTCAATTCGCGTGACAGTTTTTCCACGCGTTGCCGCATCACTTTGCCGGCCTTGAATTTCACCGTCGCGCGCGATGGAATGACGAAACTACTGCCGGGTTGATTTGGGTTTCGTCCCACCCGCGGTTTGGTCAATCGCGGTTGAAAAATTCCAAAATTGCGCAGTTCAACCGGAACGTTGTTGGCCAAACTGTCGGTAATTTTATCGAGGGTGCGTTGGACAATGTCGAAGACCTGGTGTTGCACCATTCCGGTCTGGTTGCTGATCGCAACAACAATGTCGCGTTTCGTAAGTTTTGCCATACTCCAAAGAGGAATCGTTCGCCACGGCACAATCGCGGGCAAAATTGGCGAAGAAAAGTAAATTCTTTAGCCCGAGCAGCCTAGGGGAACGGTCGAGACTACTCAGCGCGCTGTCACCGGCCGTCGCAAAAGGCGGCTCAAATAATAATCAAAAGCCGTCTGCTCGGCCAATTCCTTGCGTCGCGCTTTGAGCTGGCCCTGCATCAAACCGAGTTTTGTGAAGACACCGTTCCAATCCGTCTCCAGACGGCGGACTTCGTCATTCGAAAGATCGCGGACGCCACGGACGGACACACCTCGCTGCAAAACACTCATCGCTTTGCCCGAGACCTCCGCCAGAATATTCAGTTCGCGAAGGACGTACTCGATCTCTTGCAAAAGATTGGCGCGGATTTCGGTGAACTGGCGTTCTTGTTCGGTCGATATAATCGGCTTGGCCTTATCCAGGCCGTAGGTGATTAGATCGTGGAGTTTTTTCCAGTTCTCCAGCTGCAACGCGACCAAACGCAGCTTTGTCTCGAGCTTCGTGTCGCGCATCGCAATAGTCTCAAACACCAACCAGCTCGAGCGTTTCATCGAGCTTTTGCAGGTTATCAATAAGCAGGTGAGCCCATGGGCGATTCACAGTTTGCTCCTGGCTAATGATCCCTTCCTCAAAATAGAAGCGGCCCTGCCGCCACCGGAAAATCTCGGCCACCGCGGCCTCGCCTAGGACTGACCCGAACACGGCATGCCGCACTGCGCCCTGCTGAAGATAGATCTCGCTGTTGCCGCGGCCCGATTTAAAGGTAAAGCGCCCGCTGCGTTGGCTTAAGCAGCTCATTTGCAAAATCTCGGCCGCCGAAAATTGGTTAAGATTTCCAATGAGCGAATGACATGGATCGATTCCTTCCGCAGCCGTACCTGCATGCGAATCCAGCGAACGCACGAACCTCGTTAAGGTTACACGCAATCGTCGCGTGCTTCGGCCGATCACCAGAAGTTCGATATTCTGTTCTTTCGCTCTCGATCCGACATCTGTGCGGCGCCCGCCCTCAAGCAAACACGCGATGGTAAGGGAGGGAAAATGTTGCCGCAGATTTGTCGCCTGCTCAAGGGCAAGCGCAGCATCGCCCTCGATGATTAGGCCATCGAAATTTTCCTCGAGAAGCGCCTGCACTGCTTCGGACAAGTTCCGCACATTCTGCGTCTCCAAATCCTCGATCTGGTCGAGAATCGCGAGCGCCCGGTCTTGGAAGACAGGGTCGGTGTTTACGGTCAGGACTCTAGTTTCCACAATTCCCAAATAGGTGTTAAAGCCTATAGCAGGAACCTTGCCGGGGGCATTTACCCAGCGCGGCTTCTAGCCTCTCCACTCTTCCCGGGGCGGTGGCTCGGCAAAATGCTCCGGGGCAACCGCGTGCGCCGTCCGAAAATGAACCTTCGCCACCTCCCGAAGGACACCTGCCCCCTTACTTTCAACCAGCTTTTGGGCGGTCGTTTTCACCGCTGGAGAGACTCCCCGCTCCAATCGCATTCCGAGCTTCTTTCCCTCCCGTTCCAGCCAGTTAATGAAGGCCTCCCGCGCCAGAATTGATGCCGCCGCCACCGCGATGTCCGATTCCGCTCGCGGCCGTTGTTGAATGTCGATCTTACGGCCGTGGCGAAGCAACGATTGTTCGATCAACCGGGCATCCGCGAATTGGTCGGACAATGAACGCGGGCAATCCGGTTTTTTTGCCAGCAAGTTTTCGATCACCCGGGCGTGGCCCCAGGCCAGGAGCTTGTTCAGGTTCCCGAATTTTTCATACAGCTCGTTGTATTTCGTCGGACCGATCAACACGACTTCCACCAGACCCATCGAATTTTTTCGAATCGCGTCCGCCAAGGTTCGAATCCGCGCATCGGAGCTGATTCGCTTGCTGTCCTGCACCCCCGCCTCGACCAGTTTCCGCGCGATCCCGCGGTCAACATAAACGCCTGCGACCACGAGGGGCCCGAAGAAATCACCCTTGCCGCTTTCGTCCACGCCGAAATGCGGCTCGAACATTTCTGGCGCGTGTACTTCTTCGTAGCCAAGCTTCGCTTCACCCAGAATTTTCGGTTCCAGCTCGAATTGCACAAATTCTTCCACGCCCTTGCCCTGAATGAGCACCTTTGGCCCTTTCTCGTAAACCGCCACGCTCAGTTTATTTTTCTGACCAAAGAAAAGCGTGTACTGCTTCGGGGAAAATTCGAAACCCAGTTCATCCAGCAGCGAACGG
Source organism: Verrucomicrobiota bacterium (assembly GCA_003219215.1). Taxonomy (GTDB): domain Bacteria; phylum Verrucomicrobiota; class Verrucomicrobiia; order Chthoniobacterales; family UBA10450; genus AV40. The sequence goes on from QHPY01000033.1 coordinate 12,340, forward strand.
AGTTTGCCTGCTTGATCTTTTGTCAGGAGATGGGTGTAAGAATACATTCGCAGAAAACGTCCAACGCTCAACGCTCAACGTCCAACGCTCAACTCAGAATTGGACGTTGAACGTTAAACGTTAAATGTTGACCATTTGCTGAAGATCGACATCTCCAAGAAAAATGGTCGCGCCTTTCGGCGTTCCCTTCTTCGCTGGTACCATCAACACCGCCGCGATCTTCCCTGGCGCCGAACGCGGGATCCGTACGCGGTTCTCGCTTCCGAGTTCATGCTTCAGCAAACCCAAGTCGCTACGGTGCTGCCGTATTACAAAAAGTGGCTGCAACGATTCCCAAATTTTGCGGCGTTAGCTCGCGCCTCGGAAGCCGAAGCGCTCCACGCCTGGCAAGGTCTTGGTTATTATGCGCGCGCCCGAAATCTTCACGCGACCGCGAAACGGGTGGTAGATCGACAACGTGGACGATTTCCACAATCGATCGAGCAGATGCAATTGCTCCCCGGCGTCGGAAAGTACACCGCGCATGCCCTTGCCACATTCGCTTTCGATCAGCCTGTGGCGATTGTCGAAGCGAATACTTCCCGCGTTTTGTCGCGTTTCTTCGATTTGCGAATTCCAATCGATTCGACGGCCGGACGGAACGCGCTTTGGAATTATGCCGCCTTTCTCGCTCCGAAAAAGTGCTCAGCCGCGTATAATTCAGCGCTTCTCGATCTCGGCGCGTTAGTGTGTCTCCCATGCAAACCGAAATGCGGAATTTGCCCGGTCAAAAAATTCTGCCGTGCCAAAAATCCGGAGTCGTTACCAATCAAACGACCGCGTCCTGGAACACAGCAGCTCGTTGAGCAACACTCGTTTATCAGTCGAAACGACAAGCTGTTGCTCGAAAAATCGGCCAATCGCTGGCGCGGCATGTGGATTTTGCCGGCCTTCAAACTTGACGGCTTAAAGCCGTCAAGTTCGCGGCGACGTCCGGTTTACAAGTCGGTGTTTCCGTTTACCCACCATCGCGTCATGCTCCAGGTGTTTCGCCAGCGGCTGCGCAAGATCAACAGCCACCGGCAACGCTGGTTCCCGTTTTGCAAACTCCAGTCGATTCCCATTCCATCTCCTCACCGGCGTGCGATTGAGGCGCTTCTGAATTAAGAGTTGGACGTTGAACGTTCGGCGTTGGACGTTTTCTGTTTCCAATTAATTATGTCGACGTGAAGACCGTTCCCAACGAGCGCGGCCATTTCGGGTTGTACGGCGGGATGTTTGTGCCTGAGACGCTCATGTCGGCGCTCCACGAACTGGCCGCCGAATACGATCGCGCAAAGAAAGATCAGACGTTTCAAGATGACCTGTCGATCTTGCTCCGCGACTTCGCCGGTCGCCCGACACCGCTTTATTTCGCCGAGCGCCTCACCCGCAAACTCGAAAGCGCGAAGATTTATCTAAAGCGCGAGGACCTGCTCCACACCGGCGCGCACAAAATCAATAACGCGCTCGGACAAATCCTGCTCGCGCAACGAATGGGCAAACGCCGCATCATCGCCGAAACCGGCGCCGGTCAACACGGTGTCGCCACCGCGACCGTAGCGGCGCGGTTTGGTTGCGCATGCGTCATTTATATGGGCAAGGTCGACATGGAACGGCAAGCGTTGAACGTCGCGCGCATGAAATTTCTCGGAGCGAAAGTTGTTCCAGTCACCGCCGGCCAGGCCACGCTCAAGGAAGCAATCAACGAAGCGATGCGCGATTGGGTCACGAACGTGCGCACCACTCATTATATATTGGGCTCGGTGCTCGGCTCGCATCCTTACCCGATGATGGTGCGCGATTTTCAAAGCGTCATCGGGGTTGAAGCGCGACGCCAAATCCTCGAACGCGAAGCGCGCTTGCCGGATTTGCTCATCGCATGCGTCGGCGGCGGCAGCAATGCCATCGGTTTGTTCCATCCGTTCCTGCAAGATCGACATGTGCGGATGATCGGCGTCGAAGCCGGAGGCGAAGGAATTCGTACCGGTAAACATGCAGCCCGCTTTCAAGGGGGACGCCTCGGCGTACTGCAAGGCACAAAGACTTTTTTGCTCGCGAACGAAGAAGGGCAAATCGAATTGACCCATTCGGTGTCGGCCGGCCTCGATTACGCCGCAGTCGGCCCCGAACATTCTTACTTACGCGATCTCGGGCGCGTAGAATATACTTATGCAACTGACGATGAAGCACTCAGCGCCTTCCGCATTCTTTCCGAAACCGAAGGAATCATTCCCGCGCTCGAAACCGCGCACGCGATTGCTCACCTCGTCAAGAATGCGCCCAACATGAAGCGCGAACAGATTGTGATCGTGAACTGTTCCGGTCGTGGCGATAAAGATGTCGATACAGCCGCGGCGGCGTTTGGATTGAAAGAGAATTCCAAGTCATGAGATCAATGACCGGATATGGCCGCGGTGAAACCGATCACAACGGCATCAAGTTCAGCGTCGAGCTCAATTCCGTGAACCGGAAGCAGAGCGACATTGTCATCAATCTGCCGCGCGATCTGGCCGCGCTCGAACCGCAGATTCGTCAAACCATCAACGAAAATATCTCGCGAGGCCGGACCAATGTCGTCGTCAGTTATCACAACGGCTCCAGCGGACTGCGCAAACTCGCGCTCGATAACGAGCTGGCGCGTTCATATCGCGACGCGATGCGCGCGTTGCAAAAGGACTTGGATGCGCCGGGCGAAATTACGATTGGCGCAATTTTGCAAGCGCCGGGCGTGATGCGCGCTCCAGAGGAAGCAATCGACTCAAACGCAGCGTGGCCGGCAGTCGAGCGAGCATTGCGTGTCGCGCTTACCGAGCTAATCAAAATGCGCGAACGCGAAGGCAAACATTTGGCCAAAGACTTGATTCGACGCCTGAAAGCGATGCGGAAACAAATCAAGGAAATCCGCGGCCTGCATCCCGAGGTCGTAAAAAAATATCGAGCGGCGCTTCTCGAGCGAATTCAAAAAGCGGGTTTGCCAATCTCGGTCGACGACGAGCGTTTAGTGAAAGAGATCACGTTCTTCGCCGATCGCGCGGACGTCTCCGAGGAACTCACGCGCGTGGAAAGCCACCTTGCGCAGTTCGCCCATCATCTCCGCCGGCACGAGCCTGTCGGTCGCACGTTGGAGTTCATCACTCAGGAAATTTTCCGCGAACTGAATACACTCGGAGCCAAGGCGAACGATGCCGCGATTTCGCAACGAGTCGTCGCTTGCAAAGCGGAGCTGGAAAAAATCCGCGAACAAATTCAAAACCTTGAGTAGCCGCTTTAGCCGTTACGGAATTCTTTTCGTCATTTCCGCGCCATCAGGCGCCGGCAAAACGACGCTCGTCGATGCTTTGCGAAAAACCTCCGAGTTCGTTTACTCGGTCTCTTGCACCACGCGGCCAGCACGAGCAGGCGAAGCGGAAGGCGAGGATTATCAATTCCTGGCAGAATCAGAATTCACGGCGCGCGTGAGAGCCGGAGAATTTTTGGAGCATGCGCAAGTTCACGGTCATTACTACGGCACACTGCTAAAACCAATTGTCGAAAATTTAAAAAACGGGCGCGATGTCCTGATCGACATCGACACGCAGGGCGCCGCCAATATCCGCACCTCCAAAGACGAATTTATCTGTCAGGCGCTCGCAGACGTTTTCATTATGCCGCCGGACGTTGACGAATTGCGCCGGCGTTTGACCAAACGCGGCACTGAAACGGCCGAGCAAATTGAAGCCCGTCTGGCGGCGGCAATTAGTGAAATGGAATCGTGGGCGAAATATCGCTACACCATCATCAGTCGAACCACCGAAGAGGATTTGCAGAAATTTCGACACATCATGAATGCCGAGCGATATTTGAGCCGACGCTTGATCCAAAAGTAATTGTCGATCCTGCCATGAGCAAAAATTCCAACCGGCGACCTGAAAAAACTGGAGCACGCAAGGTTGTGCGCTTGCGCGGCGCCGGCAAAACAATTGTTCTCGGCGTCACCGGCTCGATCGCCGCTTACAAGTCCGCCGAGTTGGCGAGTCTGCTCGTGAAACAGGGTCATAACGTTTTTGTGGTCATGACGCACGACGCAACGGAGTTCATTACGCCACTCGCCTTGCAAACCCTTTCCAAAAACCCTGTGATGACGAGTTTCTTCGATGAAAAAGAAAACTGGCGCCCCGGCCACATCGAATTGGCGGATCGAGCGAATCTGCTTTTGGTCGCACCGGCGACAGCAAACATCATCGCTGAACTCATGCATGGATTGGCCAATCATCCGCTGGCGGCGATCGCGCTCGCCACCCGCGCGCCGATTTTAATCGCGCCGGCAATGAACGGAAAAATGTGGTCGCATCCGGCCACGGTTGAGAATGTTGAGAAGTTGAAATCCCGCGGGGTCGAATTTATCGGGCCGGAAGAAGGAATGCTGGCGTGCGGTTACGAAGGGCTCGGCCGACTGTGGAAAGTCGAAGACATCGCTTTTCGCGCCGAATTTCTCCTCGCCCGCCAGGAAAATTTGATCGCGTGAGATTTCTCGTCACGGCCGGCCCGACACGCGAGCCGATCGATCCAGTCCGTTATCTCAGCAACCGGTCATCAGGAAAAATGGGCTACGCGATCGCGGAGGCAGCAATCGAAGCTGGCCACGACGTGGTTTTGATTTCCGGACCGGTGGCTATCGATCCACCGCGCGGAGCCGAGCTGACGTCCGTTTTAACCAGCGACGACATGTTCGATGCCGTCCATGAACATCTGCCCGATTGTGACGTGCTGGTGATGTGCGCGGCAGTCGCGGATTACAAACCAAAGCAGGTCTCCACAGCAAAAATCAAAAAGCGCGGCGATAATCTTTCTCTCGAATTGATCCCAACGCGCGACATTCTCGCGTCGTTGCCCAAAGAAGATCGAAATTATGTTGTCGTCGGCTTCGCGGCGGAAACGGAAAACGTCGAAGCCAATGCGCGAAAAAAACTTCAGGAGAAGAATTGCGACATCGTCGTCGCCAATGACGTAAGTCGCGCCGATTTTGGAATGGAGAGCGATGAAAATGAACTCACAATTTTGTTTCACAGCGGCGAAATCAAAAAAATTTCGCGCGCTCCGAAGACAATTGTGGCGCGCCAGCTCGTAAAAATATTTGCAAATGTTTGCGAAAAACGTTTGACAAAAAAAATCGCGTGATTACTTCGTCGTTAAGTGAAGTCATTCCCAACTCTTCACGAATTTCCGCGAAAGCGGATTGAAAGGGGGGAATAGAAGTCGATGGCTAAGAAAAAAAGGAAAGCAGCAAAAAGAAAAGCGAAGAAAAGAAAGAGGCATTGAGGCCCGTCGCTTAATTAACGACTTCGAAAATCTTTCGGAGTCACAACCCCAAACTTCAACCCGGGAGGAGAAATTTATTTTCCTCCCGGTTTTTTATTGGTTGAGGAGTTGAGAGGTTGAGCGGTCGAGAGGAAACGCTATTCTGCCTAAGCTCAACTTCTCCACCACTCAACTTTTCATGAAGCATTATCTCGACGCGGCCGAAAAAGCTGCGCGCGCCGCGGGCGAAGTGCTTCGCAAAAATTTTCATCGCTCCCAGCACGTCACCGTCGCCGAGGCGCACGACATCAAACTGGCGATCGACGTCGAGACACAAGAGCTCATCACCAAAGCACTGCTGAAACAATTTCCGGAGCACGCGCTTTACGGCGAAGAAGGAATTGTGGGCGATCAATCGCGCGAGCATCAATGGGTGGTCGATCCGCTCGATGGTACCGTGAATTATTTTTACCGGATCCCGCATTTTTGCGTTTCGATCGCGCTTCGATTGAAAGGTGAGATCATCGTCGGCGTGATTTACGATCCGATGCGCGACGAGATGTGGAGTGTGCAAAAAGGAGCGAAGCCGCGTTTGAACGGTAAACATTTTCGCGTGAGCAATCGCACCAATCTCTCCGAAGCCGTGATTTCTGTCGGCCTCGCCAAAACCGATCACTCGATCGATTCAAATCTACCGCTGCTTGAGGCGATGATTCATCGAGTCCGGAAATGCCGCGTGCTCGGCAGCGCCGCGCTCGACATGGCTTACGTCGCGTGCGGACGCTTTGACGCTTATATCGAACGCGGAATCAGTTTGTGGGACATCGCGGCAGGATGGATTCTGGTTGAAACTGCCGGTGGCCGGGTCGACTTGCGGCCACGCAAAGATATGAAAGACAAGTACAGCATCGTCGCTTCCAATGGCGTGATCGATTTGAAACTGTGAGCACAACTCGCTGCGGAATCGGTTACGACATTCATCGGCTTGGACAAAATCGACAATTGATCCTCGGCGGAGTTCGCCTTCCGTACTTGCTCGGATTGGAAGGACATTCCGATGCCGATGTTTTGTCGCACGCAATTGCCGACGCGCTCCTCGGCGCGGTTTGCGCCGGCGACATCGGCCGACATTTTCCGGACACCGACGAATCGATTCGCGGCATTAGCAGCATCGAGATCTTGAAGCGGGTGACTCAAATTCTCGCCGATAAAAAAGCGCGGGTGGTCAACATCGACGCCACTGTCATCGCGGAGGCGCCGAAGATCGCACCGCACATTCCAGCGATGCGAAAAGAAATTGCAAAGGCGATTGGAGTTTCGGATGCGGAAGTGAGCATCAAGGCAACGACGAACGAGCGTCTCGGCCCGATCGGCCGCGGCGAAGGCATCGCTGCGATGGCGATTGCGATGGTCGAACAAAGTTAAGAATGCCGCTGCGCTTCTTTAATACTTACTCGCGCAAACTCGAGGACTTCACGCCGCGCGACGCGAAGAATCGCAAGATCGACATCTACACCTGCGGACCGACGGTTTACAGCCGCGCCCACATCGGAAATTTTCGCGCCTACATTTTCGAAGATTTGCTTCAGCGCCATCTCGAGGCGCGCGGATTCAAAATTCATCGCGTCATGAACATCACCGATGTCGATGACAAGACGATCCGTGGCGCGCGCGAGGCCAAAGTTCCCCTGCAAAAATTCACGCAGCAATTCAAGGACGCGTTCTTCGAAGACGCGGAAAAGCTGCGGATCAAACGCGCGGATGATTATCCCGCCGCGACCGATCAGCGTTACATCGAGAAAATGATCTCGATGATCAGCGCACTGATTGCCAAGGGTCTCGCTTATCAAGCTGACGACAAATCGGTCTATTTTCGGATCAACAAATTTCCGAATTATGGAAAGCTCGCACATTTTGATCTGACGGAACTGCGGTCCACTGGCCGCGTGAAACATGACGAGTACGACAAAGAACACATCGGCGACTTCGCGCTTTGGAAAGCGTGGGACGAAGAAGATGGCGATGTGAAATGGGATTCGCCATGGGGACCGGGACGTCCCGGCTGGCACATCGAGTGCAGCGCGATGGCGACCGCGCTCCTCGGCGATCAGATCGACATCCATTGCGGCGGTGTAGACAATATCTTTCCGCACCACGAAGCGGAGATCGCGCAGAGCGAAGGCGTGACCGGAAAACAATTTGTGCGGATGTGGCTGCACTGTGCGCATCTTCTGGTCGACGGTCAAAAGATGTCGAAGTCGTTAGGAAATTTTTATACGATCCCTGACGTCCTTGCGAAAGGCTACACCGGTCGTGAAATCCGTTATGCGCTGATCCGAGTGAATTATCGGACTCAGCTCAATTTCACCTGGGATGGAATGAAGGAAGCACGGGAGTCGTTGGGCCGGATCGATGATTGGTTGCAGCGTTTGCGCGAAGTCGCTGGAGATAAAAAGGGCAATCCTAAGATCGACATCCAGCTCGGTCACGAATTCGAAGAAGCTCTCGACGACGACCTGAACATTTCGGCAGCGCTCGGTTTCCTTTTCGAGACGATTCGCGACACGAATCGCGCGATGGATCAAAACAAACTCGACGCGAAGACCGCGGTCGCGTGGCTGAATTGGTGGGACCAAATCAACAAAGTCCTCGATTTTGAAAGCGATGGAGCGGAGTTGCCCGAGGAAGTGGCGAAGCTGGCCGAAGCGCGGGCGCAAGCGAGGCTTGCAAAAGATTTTCGGAAAAGCGATGAATTGCGCGACAAGTTGAATGCGCTCGGTTGGGAAGCGCGCGACACCAAGGACGGACAGAAGATAACGCGACGCGCCGGCGCTTGACGAAATGTTTGCGCCCGCACAATTCCTCAGCCTCGAACACACGGCCCACCCGAAATTGTTCGAAGATCAGAATTACGTTTGGAATGCGCTCAAACAGATTTCGAGCTATTTACAATTTCGTCTAAAACCGGCGGTGCTGGGCGAACTCGTGGGACGGCCATTCATCGGCAGCAACGTTTTCGTCGGCCGCGGCACGATTGTTGAGCAAGGCGCGGTGTTAAAAGGACCGGCGTGGATCGGAGAGAATTGCCATATCCGCAGCGGCTGTTACGTGCGCGAAAATGTCGTCATCGGAAACGGAGTTGTCATGGGAAATTCTTGCGAGTTCAAGAACAGCATTATTTTCGATGAAGCGCAGGTGCCGCATTTCAATTACGTTGGCGATTCGATTCTTGGATTTAAAGCACATCTCGGCGCCGGCGTAATTTTGTCGAATGTGAAACTCGATCACGGCGAGATCGCCGTGGCCGGACCCGACGGCAACATTGCGACCGG
>QHPY01000166.1 GCA_003219215.1 Verrucomicrobiota bacterium
CCAGCGTTTTTGCATGTAGACGCCGATCCCCTCGGTAAAAAGCACGCCGCAATAAAAAAGCGCCAGAATTCCAGTTGCCCGGAGGGTGCCACCACCGGCCAGGACGTCTTGCAATTTGTTCAGCAGGAAAGTGACGTATTTGCTGTGATGCAAAAGCAGTTGATCGTCCGCCCAATCCGAAATTTGATCGAGCCAAACCGGCCGGCTGTTTAAGAACAGAAGCGAGAAGCCGAGCAGAAATAGCAGGATGCCTTTGAAAATCTTGAAGAGCGCGATGACTTTGAGATAGCGGTGACGGCGCGGTTCCCGCAAAATCGCAGGGACATGCGCCGGATCGCTCATCCGACCACTCTTCGCCGAACTCTTTCACTCCGCAATGACTGGATTTTCCCGACAGCAGATTTCCAGTTTGTTGCCATCCGGGTCTTCGAAGAAGAATCCGTAGTATCCCGGACTATAATCGGCGCATACTTCTGGGCCTTCCAGATTTTTTCCCCCGATCTCGCGGACGACTTTTGCGATTCGGTCTACTCCGTCGCGCGTGTCCGCCCAAAATGAAATTCGCGTTCCGTTCGGTTGATGATGTCGATCTTCGGTAAAACCAAAAAACTCCGAGGGCTTGTCCGGACCGACACTATAGAATGTTCCCCAGGTTTCGTCGGACCGATCGCAGGTGAAGCCAAGAGCGGGCAGGAGTTTGCCGTAAAACTTCATTGCTCGCTGAAGATCTTTCACCCGCAAATCAATGTGATCGAGAATTCGTGTTTTCATTTGAGTCGGATCTCCCTCACCTCAATCCTCTACCTCCGAGAGGGAGAGGAAGACGCGGAGCGACAGGTGAGGGTCATCTAGATTTTCGCTTTTCGCGGCGAATCATCAACTTTAATCCCGACCAGGTCTCGTCGACTGCGCAGACTTTTATGTCTACCAAACCGAGCGGCAAGGCGATTTCTCGAACGACGTCTTCGGTAATGTCGGTCGGAACTTTGGCGGATTTCTTCGGCCATGAGACCCAGATCGTTCCGTTATCGGCGATTTTCTCGCGTAAGATCGACAACCTGCTTTCGAACTCGCTTCGACGCTTCGTGAACAGATGGACAAAATCTGAATTGGTGCTGATTCGGTTGGAAAATGTGACGCGATCAAGTTTCCCAAGCAGCTTGAGGTAATTCGGCGGCTCGTTGATCACTATGACGGTGGTTCCCGGTTTGATTCCAAGCTTCTGCGGCAACGGAGTTCCTGAATAACCGGCCATCGTGAAGTGCTTTACCGAATCGTCAGCCGACTGCATGTTGGCTGCTTCGATGCCACTAGCGAGAAAATTGTTCCTGCGAAATCAGATTGCCGGCGCGCTTTGTGCGCTCCTGGCGCTTGGATCATCCATTTTTATTTCGTCGTGCGGAAATCGAAAGAATGCTGTCTCAGGCACGATCGAAGTGGACGAGGCGCACGTCGGACCGCGTTCGAGCGGCCGGGTCGAGAAAATCTTCGCGCAGGAAGGCGATCGTCTTCACGAAGGGCAAATGATTGCCCAACTGGAAGCGCCGGAGCTTCGGGCCCGGCGCGAGCTGGCGGCGGCACAAATCGACACCGCCATTCGCGATGCCGACGCGGGCGGACAGCGCCGCCAAAACGCAGGAAAAAAGTCTGGAAGCTGCGCAGATGAAGATTAATCAGGCGCGCGCTCAGCTCGCCGACATCGACGCGCAATTGAAGGAAATGCAAGTCGTGGCGCCGGCCGAATCGATTCTCGAAGTGCTCAATGTCAAGGTGGGCGACATTCTGGTACCGCCGTTTAACCAGGAAGTCGCGACCTTGCTCCTGCCGCAACATCTTTGGGTCCGGGTGTATGTTCCAGAACCGTGGCTTGGCAAAATTAAACTCGGCGATCAAGCGCGTGTGCGCGTCGATTCGTTTCGGGGCAAAGATTTTCCGGGTGTGGTCGAGCAGGTCAATCGTCAGGCCGAATTCACACCGCGCAACGTCCAGACCGTGGAAGATCGAATTCGGCAAGTGTTCGGGGTGAAGATTCGTTTGCCAAACAACGACGATCGGTTGCGCGCGGGCATGGCCGCCGATGTTTATTTTCCAAATGTGACGCGTTGATGAACCACGAAGGTCACGAAGGCCACGAAGGCGAAATGAATTGGGAACAGATTCCTGTTCTGCATTCGTTCGTGTTCTTCGCGTCCTTCGTGGTGACTTGAAATATGGCGACAGACCAGGAGGCGATGATTGAGTGCGAAGGTCTAACGAAACGCTTCGGCACTTTTACCGCGGTCGATCATGTTTCTTTTAATGTCGGCAAAGGATCGATCTTTGGATTTCTCGGCCCGAACGGTTCCGGAAAATCCACGGTCATTCGAATGCTCTGCGGGATTCTTGAGCCGAGCGATGGCACGGCGCGCATTGGGGGGCATGACATCATTCAGAAAGGCGAGGAGATCAAGGAAATGATCGGCTACATGTCGCAAAAGTTTTCGCTCTACGACGAACTGACGGTGAACGAAAATCTTATTTTCGCCGGAAAACTTTATGGGTTGAACGGACGCGATTTGGAAAAGCGACGGGACGAAATGATCGCGATCACGCATTTGGAGCCCTACATCAATCGGCGCGCCGCGTTGCTTTCCGGCGGTTGGCGCCAGCGCCTTGCCATGGCGTGCTCGCTCATGCACAAGCCGACGGTGTTGTTTCTCGACGAACCGACCGCTGGCATCGATCCGGTCGCGCGGCGCGAACTGTGGGATTTGCTTTTTGAGTTTACCGCCGGCGGCATGACCCTTTTCGTCACGACTCACTACATGGACGAAGCCGAACGCTGCGATCACGTCGGCTATATTTATATGTCGAAGCTGATCGTCTGCGGCGAGCCGGATGAGTTGAAGAAAATGTCGGAGGTCAACCCGCCGGACACGCGGCGACTCGATGTCACGTGCGACCACGTCACCACCGCGCTCCAGGCCATGCGGCAAATGCAAGGCGTGCGCAGCGCGACCGTGTTCGGGCAATCGATGCACCTGCTCGTGGATGAAAAAGTGCGCCGCGCCGAGATCGATGAAAAGTTGCACGGCGTCGGAATCGAACACGCCGAGATCCACGAAATTGGTCCGTCGCTCGAAGACGTTTTTGTCACTCTGAGCGCGAAATACACCGCCGAGGAGCAGAAAGAAAAAGCGGCATGATGAAACAAAAACCATTTCGCGGACTCGGCGCCATTTTGTTCAAGGAATTCATCGTCGTTTGGCGCGATCCGATGACGTTGTTCTTCATGTTTTTCCCGCCGCTGGTGGAAATGATCGCGTTCGGCTACGCGCTCGACACCGACGTGAAGCACATGGCACTCGTGATTTTGAATGAAGATCGCACCGTGGAGAGCCGGCAGTTCATCGATCGATTCGTGAACACGGAAACCTTCCGTGTGGTTGGCGAAGCGCAAAGCATCGAGGAGATGTCGAGCCAGATTCGTAAAGGTCGCGCGTATGCCGGACTACAAATTCCGCCGAAGTTTACTCAGAACGTGCGCGCCGGTTATCCGGCCCAGGTGCAGCTTTTAGTCGATGGTTCAAACTCCACCACCGCGCTGCAAGCGCTCAACACCGCCCTCTCAGTTGCGCTTACCCAATCAATCGAATCGCTCTTGCGCGAAACCGGGCGCCATAACGTGCCGATCGATATTCGCCCGCAAATGCTTTACAACCCAACGATGCGGAGTCCGAATTTTTACATTCCCGGTGTCATCGGGATCGTATTGCAAATCGGAACGGTTTTCGCCACCGCCATGGCCGTGGTGCGCGAGCGCGAGAAAGGCACACTCGAAACGTTGCTCGTTAGTCCGCTCAGCCGCTGGGGACTCATGCTCGGCAAACTTGTCCCATATCTTTGTATCGGCATGACCATGGCCGTGATTCTTTTTCTGATCATGCGTTTCCTGTTCGGCGTGCCGATCAACGGCAGCGTCCTGGCGATCATGTTCTCGACCCTCGTCTACGTTTTTGCGCTCCTCAGCCTGGGCTTGCTGGTTGCGACCAAAGCCGAGAACCAGATGCAGGCGTTGCAAATGGCAATGACCTTCATGCTACCGAGCGTGTTTTTCTCCGGTTTCGTTTTTCCGCGCGAAACCATGCCGTGGATCTTCTATGCGCTGGGTGCGATCCTGCCCACGACCTATTTCATTTCACTCGCGCGGGCCATCATTCTCCGCGGCGCGCATTTTTTCGAATACTGGCCGCATCTACTCGTCCTCATCATCATGTCGATCTTGCTCTTCGCGTTCTGCGCGCTCGCGTTCCGCAAAAAGATCGGCTGAGATGTGGCCACGCATTTTGTTCAGTTCCCTGCGAATTGTCAGCGCAGTAACAGCCATCATTGCGTTATTGTGGTGGTTCGGAGTGCGAATGCCTGGAAAGAATGTCTCCGTTGCAGCGCCGTTGTCGCCGGATGAAATGGCGCTTCGAGAAGAATTGCGCCGGGATGTACAAACACTCGCGGGCGACATCGGCGAACGAAACATGATTCGTTATTCGCAACTCAACGCTGCTGCCGAATTCATTGAGAATTCCTTTTCGCGGGTCGGCTTGCAGCCGCGGCGAGACACGTATGAACTAAATGGCCGTGCCTGCCATAATATCGAAGGCGAAATTCACGGAGTGCGTCCAGAAATCGTTCTCGTCGGCGCGCATTACGACTCGGTTTTCGGCGGGCCTGGCGCCAACGACAACGGCAGTGGCGTCGCCGCATTGTTGGCTCTTGCGCGATCCTTTTCAGGAAAGATCGGCCAACAAACGTTGCGTTTCGTCGCGTTTGTTAATGAAGAGCCGCCATTTTTCCAAACAACGCAGATGGGCAGCTTCGTTTACGCCAGCCGCTGCAAACAACGTGGCGATAAGATCGCAGCGATGATCAGCTTGGAAACGACCGGCTATTTTTCGGATGCGCCGCATTCGCAAAAGTATCCAGCTCCCGGTCTTGGCATTTTTTATCCCACGACCGCGAACTTCATCGGATTCATCGGAAATTTCCATTCTCGCGCGCTCGTTCGTCGCGCGATCTCGATCTTTCGCGCACAGCAAAAAATCCCGTCGGAAGGCGCCGCGCTGCCCAGTTTCATTCCGGGTGTGAGTTGGTCGGACCAATGGTCGTTTTGGCAACATGGTTATCCGGCAATCATGGTCACGGACACGGCGCTGTTTCGTTACCGGCATTATCACGAACCGACCGATACTCCTGACAAATTGGATTACGATCGCTTTGCGTTAGTGGTGAGCGGACTCGAAAACGTGATTGTCGATCTTGCTGATCTCCCGCGCTGAACCGTCAATGCTGTTGTTCTCTTGGTAACAACCAGTCGAGCGCTTTATGCAAATCCGCCACCACCGTGCCTTCGATCGGATCGTTGTGATGCGCGCCGCGTAAATGAATGATCCGTTTCTCTCCAGCGTAAGCGTTGACGACGAGCTGTTGAAAACGCGGAGCGACAATTTCATCCTGCTCTGCGAGCAGGAAAACCGCCGGCGCATGTACACTTTTTGCGTTGCTTACACTGTCCAGCTCGCGCGGGATTTGCGCGGCAACCGGTCCGGCGAGCAGCCAAAGATTCCACCAGCCGTGCTGGTACAGAATTATCTGCCGCAACGCGGGCGGATTGTGCAGCACTAAACCCCCGACTGGTCGTTGGGTCGCAATGTACAGTGCAGGCGTTGTGCCAATGCTCGCAGCGAAAATCACAATTGGCGACTCGGCTGCTTCGCTTCGGAGCGCATCGAACGCAGCCAGCGCTGCAGGCGCAATTCGCTTAAGACGCGCGGGACCGGTGCTGCCACCAAATCCTGGATAATTCATGCCCCAAATCTCAATCGCGCGCTCGTTCCACATTTCCGCTTCGAGCGCAACCCATCGGTCGGCGCGATCAGCGTTGCCGTAGAAGCGCAGAACGTAAACTTCCGGGCGACCATTTTTCTCTGCGAGTCGTGATTTCGCCGTCCATAATTCCAGTTGCCCGTTCTCAAAGGGAATAGTTTTGCGAACTGCGCCCTTCGGATCGATTGGGTTCGAACTTGGAAAAAGAATGAAATGATCCGGTAAATGGCCGAAAAGAATGATTGCGATGTACGCGATGCCGATTACGAACAGGCGTCGGCCTGGCGGAAAAATCTTCAGCGTTAGTCGGTCTCGTCTTTGAGCATCGACTTGAGCTGCTCGCGCAATTCTTTTGGGTCGTTGTGACCGTGGGCCGAGACGGCGTGCTGCACTGCGGCGTCGAGCACTTCCTGTTCGGTGCCCGAAATTTTCAGAGTGCAGCCCTTTTCGCTCGGATAATCCCGGCAATCGATCGATTTACGTTGTGCCATAATGATCTCCTCAGCTTTTCTTCAATTCCGCCAAATCCTTCAGTACCTCGTCGCTGTGCTCGGCCGGCTTTACACCGGTGTAAACCTTGGCGATTTTTCCTTCCGGGTTAATCAGGAACGTGTTTCGCGCCGCCATCGTCGTCCCCTGATATTGCATGGTCGATCCGTATTGCGCCGAAACTTTTCCGCCCGGGTCGGCCAACAGTTTGAACGTCAGCCCTTCTTTCGAGCAAAATTCTTTGTGCGAATCTGGACTGTCCACGCTCACGCCCAAAATGACCGCGCCTGTTTTATCATACTTGGCGAGGTCGCGTTGAAAATTTTTCGCCTCCATCGTGCAACCGCTGGTCATGTCTTTTGGATAAAAATAGAGGACAACCCATTTGCCCTTGAAATCCTTCAGGCTGACCTGCGATCCGTCACTGGTCGGCAGGCTAAAATCCGGCGCCGCCGTTCCGGCCGCGGGTCGAGTTTGTGTGTCCGCGCCTTGCACGAGCGCAACGATAGCTAAGCCGACGATTGCTGACAGCAGTGATTTTTTCATTTTCGTTTCTTAATTGGGACTGAAACGTAACTGGGAACTTCATGAAAGCAAAAGAGCCAAAAATGAGTTCGCGCATTTGGACGATTGGACATTCGACGCGCAGGATCGACATCTTCCTTTCGCTCCTGGAGGAGAATGGGATCAAACTCGTCGCGGATGTGCGGATGTTTCCGGGGTCGAAGCGTTATCCGCAGTTTGGCCGCGGGGCGCTGGCGGAGTCGTTAGGCGAGCATGGCATCCGCTATGAACATTTTCCGGAGCTTGGCGGGCGGCGAAAGGCGAAACCAGATTCAAAAAACACGGCCTGGCGCAATGAAGCCTTCCGCGGTTACGCCGATTACATGGAAACCGAAGATTTTCGCAACGGCATCGCGCGACTTGTCGGTCTTGCAAGTGAAGCAGGGCCGACCGCGATCATGTGCGCGGAAGCAGTCTGGTGGCGCTGCCATCGCTCATTAATTTCAGATTATCTCAAAGCCGGCGGCGTTGAAGTGATTCACATCCTCGACGAAAAGAAAACCGAGCCGCATCCGTTTACGTCTGCCGCGCAAATCGTGAATGGTGACTTGCGTTATCGTCCGCGCAGCCACCGTTGATACGACTTCGAACCGGGCGCGTGCGCAATGTAGGCAGGCACCGGAGGCCCAGTGGACTCACGCTCCATCATTCGTTCGGCGAGCCACTGAAACCACTCCGACCACGTATCGCGCTGGTGCTGCTGCCGGATATCAATGGTATAAGGCAGTAATTTTTTCCACGAAATCAGGATTGGTCCGCTAAAAAAATCGTCGATGATGTCGATGGTCAGTTCGCCATGAAAGAGAAGCACGCCAATCGTCTCCCATGTGGCCGTGACATGAACCATGAGGTCCTCACCTTCTGGTCCCAATATCTCTCGAATTTTTTCTGCGCTCGCATCATCCGGCAGTTCAATCACTCGACGCAAACCCTTTGCAAATGCTGGGCTTTGAAATGAGCGAACCAGCGCCAGCATCGAATCGCGTTTTCGTTGCCGCCGATAGTCCCGAATTTGCGTCGCCGCAAAAATCACGCCCGCTGTCACTGCGACGGCGTTTATCAGATTGGCGAGGGTGGAGATGTCCATGTCGCTCTAACGCGGGTCGGTCACGCGGCCGATAAACAAACAGGCGGCGCTCGGAATATCCTGGATCGCGTAAAGAAACGGACGATCGACTTTCACTTCGATCGGTTGCTTCGGTTTCTCCAATCTTGCCGACACTTCCATCATCACGACTGCGGTTGCGGCGGCTGCTTCCGTGCCTTTTTCGTCCACGGCAATGAATGTCTTATGAAAAACGTTGGAGATCGCCAGATACTTGTCCGGCTTGCGCGGCGACATCTTGTCGAAATTGGCGCTGCCTTGCGGCACGTCGAACGCCGTTTTCATTCCGAGCGCCTGAAGCGTTTCACCGAGCGGAATCGTCGGCGGCTCGATCTTAAATTTTGGCAACTCAAGATCGACATCCTGTGGTTCGAGCTTTGCGCATTGCGTCAGCAGGTCGGCACTGAGTTTTGATTCGAGCTTGGCGAGACCGTTGGCTTGGTCCGGCAGCAAGATGACAAATTGCAATTCGCCGCCGGAATAAGGCAGCGCCACGACCACAAAATCATCGCGCTTGGCGTAACCAAATTGTTTGCGTTGAGCCATCGTGGAAACATTGACTGGCGCGGCACCGTGCACATGAAACGGTTTCGGCTTCGTGACCGCGTCGTTAAATTCCGATTGCCACGGTGCCTTGAGATAAATCGCGTTCGCCAGCACAAGCCGGGTCAATTCCTTGATTCCTCCTTGTGGAATCAAATCGCGAATCCGATCGCGTGTCTGATCGGCGACCCATTTGTTAATGTGTTGTCGCGATCCATCCGGATCTTTTTTGAACTCGAGTGTTTCAAATGGCGCGCCATAAAACTTTTTCACCAACTCGCGAAACGGATCGCGAAAATCATAGCCGCTTTGAGCGAACAGGCGGTTTGCAATCGCGAGCGTGATCGGTTCGCTCGGTCCGCCCCCTTTCTTCGATTGCTCGGCAATCGTCGCGGTCTTCTTCGACATTTCTTCCAGCGAGCGCTGCAGCGCGGCGAACGACCAATGGATCGCATCGCCGTCGCTTGGAAAATGCAACACCCGCGCCATTTCCGTGCGCGTGTCGCCATCCGCGCCGGCAAATGTCATCGCGAGCGCGCTTTGAATCGAATAAGGCGACAAACAAAGGTTCTCTTCACCTCGAGCAAGCTGCCGATGCAGGTCGATGCCGAGGTGGTTGGTTGCGCCGGCGGCGAGATCGAAATCGGCCGCGCGCAGTGGTGTGAAGGCCGCAACCGCGGCGAAAATCAGTATCCACTTTTGATTCATAGACAAACTTGGGTCGGCCGGGACTCGAACCCGGAACCAACGCCTTAAAAGGGCGTGAATTTACCTGAGAACATGCAAAGATATTGCCCTCGACGGTCGGCGGGAAACGGAATTATCAATTCTTTTGTTTACACTGTAACTTCACGGGATGTTCCCCGACGTGCCATCATTACAGCCGGGGTTCGGTCACCGGACGCAACCTTTTCGGGTTTGCGGTGTGTAATTTTTAGAACCCCCAATAATCTATGAATACGAAACCTATACTTTTCCTGAGTTGCTTTGTTGCGGTGACGTTGGCCGCATCGGTGGTCACGGCCGCGCCGCGTGGTGGCAACCATTCTATGGGGATGTCCCCGCAAGGCGGGCGGCCCGTCGTCTCCAACGGGATGCGCCCAATGGGTAACTGGAATGGTCAGCATTGGA
>QHPY01000167.1 GCA_003219215.1 Verrucomicrobiota bacterium
ATAAGCGATCAGGAGCGAGACACAGCAATCGCCGCCGCCGGCTCGAGCAAGGCAAACGTCGAAGCCGACGAAGCGGCAGTGAAACAAACCGAGCTCAATCTCGGTTACACAAGAATAACTTCGCCAATCGATGGGATTGCCGGCATCGCTAATGCGCAGGTCGGGGATCTGGTCGGTCCAAGTACAGGAGCGCTGACGACGGCTTCACAACTCGACCCGATCAAAGCCATCGTTACTGCGGGCGAAGGGCCATTTACCGATTTCGTTTCGCGCCATCCCGATCCGGACGAGCGGCAGCGCTACGTCAACTCGCTCGAATTCAATTTGATTCTCGGCAACGGCAATGTCTATCCGCAAAAGGGAACGTTTTACGCGCTGGATCGCAATCTCGATCCAAAGACCGGCGCGATTCGTTATGAAGTGACCTTTCCAAATCCGGGAAACATTTTGCGTCCCGGTCAATTCGGAAAGGTGCGCTTTGTCGCCGATATGAAAAAAGGCGCGCTCGTTATTCCGCAGGAAGCGGTGAACGAGTTGCAGGGCAATTTTCAAGTCGCAGTTGTCGATCAAAGCAACAAGGTCAGCATTCGTCCGGTGAAAATGGGCGAGCGCATCGGCGCGATGTGGGAAGTGACGGAAGGTTTGAAGCCGGGCGACAAAGTTGTTGTGCAAGGACTCCAAAAAGCGCGCGAAGGATCGACAGTCACCGCAAAAGACTGGACCCCTCCCGCCGACGCGTTGGTTTCAAAAGCGGACCAGCAAAAGAAGCCCTAACAGATGTCCGAGTTTTTCGTCCGGCGGCCCATCGTCGCGATCGTAATCGCGATTCTGATGACGCTCATCGGCGGGGTGTGCATTCTGGCGTTGCCGATCGCGCAATATCCGCAAATCGCGCCGCCCGAAATTCAAGTGCAAACGCGCTTTACCGGCGCGGACGCGCTCACGATCGAGCAATCGGTCGCGGCGCCAATCGAGCAGCAGATGAGCGGCGTCGATAACATGAACTACATGTACTCGATCAACGCGAATAGCGGCGAGATTCGATTGATCGTCAATTTCGATGTCGCAACGGATCCGAACATCGATCAAGTCCTGACGCAACTCCGCGTCGCGCAAGCGCAATCCCAATTGCCGCCCGACGTGAACAACTACGGCATAACCGTGAAAAAATCGGTCACGGCGCCGCTGATGTTGATCTCGCTCTATTCGCCAAAGGGCAGCTACGACGGAATTTTTCTCGCCAACTACGGCTACATCAATTTGTACGATCAACTTACGCGCGTGCCGGGAATTGGAAGCGTGCAGGTGTTCGGCGCCGGCCAATATGCGATGCGCTTGTGGGTGAAGCCCGATCAACTCGCGAAGCTCGGCATCACTGTTCCTGACATTATCACCGCCGTCCAAAAACAGAACAATGTGAATCCTGCCGGCCAGGTTGGCGGCGAACCGATTCCGAGCGGCCAAAAGTTCACCTACACGGTTCGAGCTCAGGGGCGATTGCAAACGCCGGAGGAATTCGGCGAAATCGTCGTTAGGGCGAATCCGGACGGCTCGTTCGTCAGGGTGAAGGACATCGCTCGGATCGACCTCGGTGCGCAAACTTACAATCTGAAGGGCCGACTCAACGGACAACCGGCGGCGATTCTCGCCTGCTATCAACTTCCCGGAACCAACGCAATCAACGCCTCTGACGGCGTCAGAAAATTAATGGCGGAAGCGAAGCAGCGTTTCCCAGCCGATATGGACTACGCGATCTCGCTCGATCAAACGCTGGCCGTGCGAGAAGGAATGCGCGAAATTTTGAAGACGGTGTTCGAAGCGCTCGCGCTCGTCGTGCTCGTCGTTTTCATTTTTTTGCAAGGATGGCGTGCCACCTTGATTCCGCTCTGCGCGGTGCCGGTGTCGTTAGTCGGAACGTTCATGTTGTTCCCACTTTTCGGATTCTCGATCAACACGCTTTCACTTTTCGGTCTGGTCCTCGCGATCGGTCTCGTGGTCGACGACGCGATCGTGGTGGTCGAAGCAGTCGAGCGTCACATCGAAGAAGGAATGTCGCCACGTGAAGCGACGCTGCAGGCGATGCGCGAAGTCTCAGGAGTGGTAGTCGGGGTCGCACTCGTACTTTCGGCCGTCTTCATTCCGACCGCATTTCTCCCAGGTATCACCGGCAGATTGTATCAACAGTTCGCAGTGACAATTGCGATCTCGGTCGTCTTCTCCGCGTTCAACGCGCTCTCACTCAGCCCGGCACTTTCCGCGCTGTTACTGCGCCCGCGCAAGAAAACCCGCGGGCCGCTCGGTTGGTTTTATGATCGATTCAATCGCGTTTTCGGCAGCGCCACCCACGGGTATGTAAACTGGTCGCGGGCAGCGATTCGGAAAACGGTGCTGAGTTTCGCACTGCTGCTCGTTCTTGCGATTGGCGCCGGTTTTTTTGGGAAAAGGTTGCCGAGCGGCTTCTTGCCCGAGGAAGATCAGGGTTACGTTTATCTCGCGCTGCAATTGCCGGACGCCTCATCGCTCGAGCGCACCGATCAAGTCTGCCATAAGATCGAAGATTTCCTGAGCAAAACGCCCGGTGTCCAGTACACGACCAGTGTCATCGGATTCAGCCTGCTGAGTTTTGTGCAAAATACTTACAGCGGCTTTTTCTTCGTCACGTTTAAACCCTGGAGCGAGCGAACGAAACCGGAAGAACAGTACCCAGCAATTAAGGCGCGATTAAACCAATACCTCGGCAGTCTCAGTGAAGGTATCGCATTTGCGTTTCCGCCACCGGCGATTCCCGGGGTCGGCACATCTGGTGGATTCACATTCATGCTTGAAGATCGTGCCGGCAAAGACGTCCCGTTTCTCGCCCAAAACGTGAAGACATTTTTAGATGCAGCACGCAAACGCCCCGAGCTCGGGACGTTGATTCCGACCTTTTTGCCAAACGTTCCGCAGGTTTTCGTGAAGGTCGATCGCGACAAAGTCATCAAGCAGGGGATCGATCTCGCCTCCGTCTATCAAACGCTCCAGACCTTCATGGGCGGCTTTTTCGTGAACTACTTCAACCGCTTCGGTCGCACCTGGCAGGTCTACATCGAAGCGGAAGGCGATTACCGCACCGACGCGAAGAACGTCGGCCAGTTCTATGTTCGCAACTCGACTGGCGCGCCAGTGCCGCTCGATGCCGTTTCCACGATCGAGAACATCGCCGGTCCGGAATTCACGGTGCGTTACAACGAATATCGCGCGGCTCAAATCAATGGATCGGCCGCACCAGGCTACAGCTCGTACCAGGCAATGAACGCGCTCGAGGAAACTTTTCGACAAACCATGCCTAACGAAATGGGCTACGACTACCTTGGCCTGTCGTTTCAGGAAAAGAAAGCGCAGCAAGGCGTATCCCCAACTGTCGTGTTCGGAATATCGCTCATTTTCGTGTTCCTGATCCTCGCCGCCCTTTACGAGAGCTGGTCTTTGCCGTTTAGCGTGCTGCTCGGAACCCCGGTCGCGGTGTTCGGCGCGTTCGCGACGCTTTGGCTGCGCGGTATGCAAAACAACATCTACGCGCAGATCGGATTGATCATGCTCATCGGCCTCGCGGCGAAGAACGCAATCCTCATCGTCGAGTTCGCCAAGGACGAATACGAAAAAGGCAAACCGTTGCTCGATGCTACGCTCGAAGGCGCCCGCCTGCGTTTGCGACCTATCCTCATGACTTCCTTCGCCTTCATCTTCGGCCTTCTGCCGCTTTGGTTTGCCAGCGGGTCTGGTGCCGTCGCGCGCCGCCTGCTTGGATCGACCGTAATCGGCGGGATGATCGCCGCCTCGGCCATCGCGATTTTCCTGATCCCGGTAACGTTTTATGTCATCGAACGACTCGCCGCCGGTCACGAAGGTAAAACGGAAGTGCCGGACGAAACGAAACCAGCGACATGATCGACAATCTTCCAAAGCCTATCGCGCTTTACGTTGAGGCTGAGAACACTGGCGACGTGAAATTGTTCGACCAATGCTTCGCCGAAGATGCAGTTGTGCGAGATGAAAATGAAACGCATGAAGGTTTGGGCGCGATCAAAGAATGGAAAGCCGAAACGAAGAAGAAATATCAACACAAAATCGAGTCGCTGAAATTCCTTGAGAAAGACGGCAAGAACATCGTCACTAATCGGCTCACTGGAAAATTTCCAGGCAGTCCGATCGAGCTGGAGTTCGTCTTCACGCTCCACGACAACAAGATCGTTTCGCTGGAGATACTCTCGTGAAGTCCAATTTCTCCATCACTCAACAAGAGGAGTAACCCATGATTCTTCAGATCTACACCATTATTCACACATTGATCAGCCTGATCGCTATCTTTACCGGCGTCGTAGTTTTGTTCGGATTGCTTGCCGGCAATCGCGTTGACGGTTGGACCAAGTGGTTCCTGATCACCGCAGTCCTGACCACGGTAACGGGTTTCTTCTTTCCGTTTCACGGTTTCACACCGGCGATCGGTCTCGGAATTATCTCACTGCCATTCCTGGCGCTGACCATTTTCGCGCGTTATCGGAAAAATCTGGCCGGGGGCTGGCGTTGGATCTACATCGTCGGCGCAGTCATCTGTCTCTATTTCAATCTTTTCGTGCTGGTCGTGCAATCGTTCGAGAAGATTCCGGCTCTGCATGCGCTTGCGCCGACGCAAACCGAGTCTCCATTCAAACTTACCCAGCTCGTCGTGCTCACGATTTCCGCTTTGCTCTGCATTGTCGCGTTGATCCGTTTTCGTCCTGAGCCGGCTCGTGTCACTTGAGGCCACAACCGGATTTCATTCACGAATTTGTTCCCGGTAAATCGGAGCGAACACTTCTCCTTTTGCACGGAACCGGCGGGAACGAGCGCGATCTCATTCCGCTCGGGCATGAGCTCGATCCGAACGCTGCGTTGCTCAGTCCGCGCGGAAAAGTCTTGGAGAACCGTATGCCGCGATTCTTTCGACGTTTGGCTGAAGGCGTTTTCGATCTGGAAGATTTGAAAAACCGCACTCACGAACTGGCCGACTTTGTCGCCGCAGCAGCAAAACACTACAAGATCGATATCAAGCACATTATTGCCGTTGGCTATTCCAACGGCGCTAACATCGCCGCGAGCTTGCTCTTGCTTCGACCGGAAATTTTATCGGCTGCGATTTTGTTTCGCGCTATGGTCCCATTGATTCCGGAAACGGAACCCGATCTTGATTCAGTTCGGGTCTGGATTGGCGCCGGCTCGAATGATCCAATCGTCCCCGCGTCGGAGACGAAAGAATTGGCGGAACTTTTGCGCGGCGCAGGCGCGAACGTGACGATTCGCTTTTTCCAGGCCGGCCATGATTTAACGCAACAAGATGTCGAAGCTGCACGGAAGTGGTTGAAGGGTTAGGTTGTGCAAGTGACGTCCGACGAACAGGAAGACGAGCAGTTTTATCGCGACACCGAAAGCATCGCATTCCCGAAGCTGGACGATCATCAGCTTTCGCTACTTGAGCCGTTGGGAAAGCGGCAGGTCCTTAAACGCGGCGACGTGCTTTTTAAAGCCGGGCAGCGCGATTTGGGATTGGCAGTTGTTTTGCGCGGCGAACTCGAAGCCTTCGAAACGCGCGATGGTACGGAATATAACCTCGCTACCGCGCGTGAACGCGATTTCATGGGCGACGTATCGATGCTCCAGGGCACATCGATCCTCGGTTCGAGCCGAGTCACATCGGATGAGGCCGAAATACTCCATATTCCAGCCGCGGAACTTCGCCGCGCGCTGGCGGAAATTCCCGGCGTGAGCAAGACGATCGTCGATGCGTTGATCATGCGACGGCGTCGACTTCGCCGCGATCGCGAATTCGCGGGGATGCGTGTCTTGGCCAGTCGCGATGCGCGCGATGGACATCAGCTCGATGATTTTCTCGACAAGAATCGCATCCCGCATCGGCTGGTTGACTTTGAGAGCGAACAGGGTCGGGCGCTGAGCGAACGTTTTCACCTAACGACTCGCGATTTGCCGGTCCTGATCACTCCGGCCGGTGCGCGGCTGCGCCGGCCGTCGTTGCGCGAAGTCGCGCGCGAAGCTGGCTTGCTGCGGTCACTCGCGGAGGAAGATGAAGCCGAAGTTCTCTGCGACCTCGCAATCGTTGGCGCTGGACCGGCCGGCCTGGCCGCAGCGGTCTATGCCGCGTCCGAGGGATTGAAGACGGTCGTGTTGGA
This sequence comes from Verrucomicrobiota bacterium, assembly GCA_003219215.1. Taxonomy (GTDB): domain Bacteria; phylum Verrucomicrobiota; class Verrucomicrobiia; order Chthoniobacterales; family UBA10450; genus AV40. The sequence goes on from QHPY01000167.1 coordinate 6,204, forward strand.
AAGTTATGCGCCGGGCGGACAAGCTGGTTCCTCGTCACTCATTGAAAACTTCTTTGGATTTCCGACTGGCATTGGCGGCGGCGAATTAACCTGGCTCGCTCAACTTCAGGCCTATCGGTTCGGTGCGAAGTTTTCCACACCCGCCGCGGCCCTCTCACTGCAATACAATCCCGATGGTGAATACCGCGTCTGCCTCGAGACGGAAGGTTGCGGTGCGGTGCTTCGCGCAAAAGCTGCCCTGATTACGACTGGCGCCGATTATCGCCGGCTCGAAGCCGAGGGCCGCGAACAATTCGAAGGCGTCGGCGTTTATTATGCTGCCACCGCGCTGGAAGGTCAGCTTTGCCGCAACGAAACTGTTGTTGTCGCCGGCAGCGGCAACTCAGCCGGCCAAGCTGCGATGTTCCTTTCCGATGGCGCGGCCAAAGTGCTCCTTCTCGTTAGGGGGAATAATCTGAAAATGTCGACTTACCTTTCGCGCCGGGTGGAAGCCTGCGCGAACATCGACATCCTGTACCACACCGAGATCCGCAAAATGTCCGGCGGAAAAAAGCTCGAACAAATCGAACTGGAAAATACCAAGGCCGGCGAACGCCGAGTCGTTCGAACGCCGGCCGTTTTTTCCATGATCGGCGCCAAGCCTTGCACCGACTGGTTACCACCGGAAATCGACCGCGACGCCAACGGATTTATCAAAACCGGGATGAGCGTCGCCGGCGCACCAGCCTGGCAGGCGAACAAACATCAACCCAGCCCGCTCGAAACCAGTCTCCCGGGAATTTTCGCTGCGGGCGATGTGCGCTCCGGTTCGGTCAAACGTTGTGCCGCTGCCGTGGGCGAAGGCGGCATGGCCATCGCCGGCGTGCAAATTGCACTCGCCGCATCGGCTGAGCGCAGTTAGAAAACGTCAACATGAGCTTTGTACGCAAATAAAATTATGTCCGACCGGGGCTGCTCTCATCTCAACGCTATCGTGTCGATCAGACAAACTAATCGTCGCGAATGCGCCGAGTGCGTGAAAGTCGGCGCACAATGGGTGCATCTCCGGACCTGTCAGCAATGCGGCGTCACTTTATGTTGCGACAGCTCACCGAATCGACACGCCAGCAAACACGCGCGCGCCGCCGGGCATCCGGTGATCGCTTCCGCGCAACCAGAGGAACGCTGGTTGTATTGCTATCCGGACGACGCGTTTTCGGAGTATTAATTACCGCTGCGCGGCAAAAATTCCTCGCGTACGATCTTGCCGTTCTTCACCGTGTAAACGCCAACTTCGGAGAGTTGGAACCGCTTTTTGGAGTTTCTGTCTGTCACGTCGGCGTCGTATTGCACCACGAAGCGGTCGTGCGCGACGAATGGCCCATTCGCTTTGAAGCTGTGGACCTGCATGTTCTCGAGCCACCAATCGACCTTGCCGCGGACGCCATCCTTTCCTTTTGTCTCGGGCGAACTGCCGTCCATGGTGCGCGCTTCCACGCTCACGATGTCCTTGTCATACAGCGTATCCACCGCTTCATGCCACGCTTGTTTGCGGACCAACTCTATTACTTTTTTCGCTACTTCTTCGGTATTCATTTTTCCTCCCTTGTTTAGATCGACAATTACTTGCTCAATAACTTCTCCAATTTGTTGAGGGCGCTGTTCCAGCCTCGGGTGTGACCGTCACGTGATTCTTCGCTTGGCAGTTGCTCGTGCCTTAAACGGAGTTCGGTCCCGCCGTCGGCGTCTGCGAGTTCCACCGTCACGACGCTGGTGTGGTTTTCCCAAGTCTCATCGTCTTCCCATTGCCAGGTAAAAACGATTTTCTTGCCGGGTTGCAGCTCACGGTACCCGCCGCGGCACGTCATCTTCTCGCCTTCCGGATTGGTGAGGTCCCAGCGAAACTTTCCGCCCACGCGGGCGTCAGCGATTAGATCGCGAGTTTCGACATTTTCAGGTCCGAACCATTGCTTCAACTGCGCGGGATCAGTCCACGCCGCGTAAACGCGATCGCGCGGCGCCTTGATGAGCCGTTTGATTTCGAGCGAGACTTTGTCTGATGCTTTCGTGGTCATGATTTTCCTTTCTGCTTTCCTTCAAGAAATTGCTTCAGTTCCGAGTCAATAATTTAATCGAGTTTTGTTGCCGTCGGCGAACAATTCAAACGTGACCAACGAATCGCCTTCGTGTCCCTTATACCGCCAGGTGTAGGCAATCTTTTTCTGCGGAATCACTTCGGTAACCTTGCAAAGATGGTGATAGGTCGTGCCTTCATGCTCGACCACGAATTCAAATTCAAAACCGACCTCGGCTTTGAATTGCTTGAGATTGAAATACCACTGCCGCATTTCCTCAACATCGGTCAGCGCTTTCCAAACCCGCCCGACCGGCGCGTTGAAAGTGCGTTCGATCACTACTGCTTCCGCCAAATCATGTTTCGTGGTCATGGTGTTTGTTCAATCAACTGGCATTTGTGTCTGGCTCGATAATTCCGAACACATTGCCGGCTGGATCTTCCGCGTAAGCGAGCCAGCCCACTTTCGGAATCGCCATCTTGGGCATGCAAATCTTTCCGCCGCGCTGCTCAACCTTTTTCATCGTTTGATCCAGCGAAGAAACAGCGATCGTGTTTAACGTGCCGGGAGTTTGCCCTTCCCGCGGACGGGTGAGGCCGCCATTGATCCCCGGTTCCTTGTCGTCGCCGGTCGTGACCAGCCAATACTCAACTGGACCACCCGCGAACTTCTGGAACTTCCAGCCGAAGACATCCCGGTAAAACGGTTGCGCCGCTTCGGGGTCGTCGGTGTAAATCTCAAAGTGAGTCACGCGATTCATGTCGGTTCTTTCGTGTTCTTTCGTTCAATACTCACTTGGTGTCGCCGCCTTTAGAGGAGGCCCGGGCGGCGCGAAGTTGCACGAGTCCGGGTCGATCTTCATCCGTCGTGTTTGGTTCGTCGTGCCAGATCCACCACTCGTACGTCGGAGTCTGGGGGTAGCCCTCCGGCGAGTCCTCCCATTCCTCCTGGCGTCCCAGCGCAGTGATGTCGAGATAGCTCCAGGTGCTCCCCATCGCCTCGTCGCCGCGGTTGTTGATGAAATAAGTGCGGAACACATTGTCGCCGTCGCGGATGAACGCGTTCGTCCCGTGCCATTCGTCCACGCCGAAGTCTTTATCGAAGTCGTCCATTATGGTGTACCAGGGCATCTCCCAGCCCATCCGCGCCTTCACGCGCTTGATGTCCGTCTGCGGCGCGCGCGAGGCGAACGCGAGAGTGGTGTCGCGGGCATTCAAATGGGCCACGTGGGCAACTTGGTCGGCCACCATGGAGCAGCCGACGCAGGCATGCTCGGGCCAGCCTTTCACGCCGGGCTCGAAGAACGCGCGGTAGACGATCAACTGACGGCGGCCCTCGAACAGGTCGAGCAGGCTAGCTTTGCCCTTGGGTCCGTAGAACTCATAATTCTTCTCCACAGCGAGCCACGGCATTCGCCGGCGCTCGGCCGCCAACGCGTCACGGGCGCGGGTCGAGGTCTTTTCCTTTACGAGCAGTTGCTGACGCGCAGCCTCCCACTTCTGGGGTGACACGATCGGCGGTGTTTTCATTGTTTCTCGTTCCTTTATTTCCATTAGTTTCATTTTTAGTTCCTCTGATCTCCTCTTTGTTTCTTTCGTTTAGGAAATTTCGCGAGCGCGAGCGTCGTCAACCCCCCGCTCGAAGTCGCGCCAATTGCGATCAAAACGAGATTGGCGAAGCAAACGGGACACATGGTTATTTATTTCCTTTCTTGGCTTTGTTTGTTTTTTCCAAATACTCGGCCAGACGATCGAGCGATCCCTCCCAGAACTTCCGATATTTCTCGACCCATAGCGCGGCCTGTTTTAAGGGCTTCGCTTCCAATTGCATTTCGTGGACGCGGCCATAGCGGCGGCGGCGGAGCAGTCCGGCTTTCTCCAGAACGCGGAGATGTTTTGAAACGGCCGGCAGCGACATCGCATGCGGCCGGGCCAGATCAGTGACACACCGATCGCCGCGAGCAAGGTGGGCGAGGATCCGGCGCCGGGTCGGGTCGGCCAGGGCGGCAAAGGTTCGATTCAACATTTTCGGCGAATATTTAACCATCTGGTTAACTACATAGCAGAACGTTTTGGAGTTCGCAAACACTTTTTTCAGCTCGTCCCAGTTTGTAGAAGATCGCTAATCGCGCTCGCCGCCGCCACGATCGGCCAGGCGGAAATGATCAGGAGAACAGCGAAGAGGAGCGCTTCGACGACAAACTCCAGGTGATTTTCAGTCGCGAAGAAATCTTGAGCGAATTGGCGGATGGATCCGCGACTGGTCGATGTTTTGGCTCGCTCCCTTGTGAAAACGGTTCGTTTAATCGTGATTATGCGCATGAGTGAGCGTAATCGCGGCGCGTGCGCGGTCAGGTTACGAATTGTCAAAACGACGTGACGATTGAGTAAACAGAGCTGCGTGGTGAGATGTCTCCGAACCAGAAGCGTTATGCGTCTACCGCACACATCTCCTCGCACCACGTTTCAATGCGGGCGCGAATCTGATCGCGAATCTTGCGCGTGCCTTGGAGCCGTTCTTCGCGTGAGCCAGTGAGCGCAGCTGGATCGGCGAAGCTCCAATGCAACCGCTTGGTCATGCCAGGGAATATCGGACAGCGGTCGGCGCTGCTCTTATCGCAGACGGTGATCACGTACGGGAAAAATTGTCCTGTCTTAAAAACATCGAAGACGCTTTGCGTTTTCTTTCCAGAAATATCGGTTCCGATTTCTTTCATCGCTTCGATCGCGAGGGGGCTCAGCGTGCCAGGCTCGAGCCCGGCGCTGTGCGCTTCGAAATTATCAGGACAAGCGAGATTAAGAAACGCCTCCGCCATCTGGCTGCGCGCGCTATTGTGCACGCAAATGAACAGCACTTTCTTCTTCATAGGAGATTGTTTTACGCGCAGCAACGTTGCGCATCCCCGCTCCGGGCGCGGTCTCGTGCCTTACAAGTCGTTGCCGGCGGTTGCAGCAAAACTCGCAGTGCATCCTTGTCTGCCGAGATAGAATTAATGCCGTAGAGGCTCGGAAAGAAATTCTCGTCTCCGTATTCGATCCGGACCTCCGCATTTTCATCGACCGGAATCGAAGCACTGACCTTTTCGTAAATTCGGAGAAACTTATCCGCGTTCATGTACTCATCGTCAGCGCTCTCAGGCACCCACAATTGGAAAATTGTTTCCGGCCAACGATTCACCTGGCCGCCGCAGTCGACCGTGTCGAAGCGTGCAGCCTTGATTTCGGTAAGGTGATAACCAGTGTGGATGGTGTCGCCATCCGAATTGGTAAAAATCAAGCGCTTACTCTGCGCGACGCGAAGCTTCTCGATGAACTCTCTTGTATTCATGTGGTGCAAACCTCGCTCCGAATCGGGCCGAAAACAAAATCCGTCCTCGCAAACGCATCGGCTCCGATCGCTGTGCAAGCAAGCTGCCCGCGATTGGTGCGACCAGATAAATCTAAGGACTTGAAAGATGTTGACACATGACGGCGGGCGCAGTGTTCGTCATTTGATCGGGACAAATCCAACTTGCTCGACAATTTTCTGGCCGGCATCGCTGATCGTAAAATCCACAAATTCCTTGGCCACGCCGGTCGGTTCGCCGTTGGTGTAATAAAAGGTCGGTCGCGCGTAGGGGTAAGCTTTGCCAAGCACGCTTTCTTTCGACGGCACCGCGCCGTCGATTGCGACTACTTTGATGCCACTCGCTTTCGTGTAAGCGAGCCCGACGTAGCCGACACCATTTGGATTCTTGCTCACTTCCGACGCGATTTGTTCGTTGCCCGCCATCTTTTGTGAATCGGGAGAGTAGTCGCGCTTCTTCATCGCCAGTTCTTTGAACTCCGAGTAGGTCCCGGAAGAAGTGTTACGCGTATAAACGGAAATTTTACCGCCCGAACCGCCAACTGCGCTCCAGTCCGTCACATCGCCGGTAAAAATTTGTTCGACCTGTTTTTTTGTCAGACCTTTGATCGGATTGGCCGCGTTCACGATGGCGGCGATGCCGTCATAAGCGACTATCGTTTCCTTAAAGTTCACGCCTTTGGCTTTTGCGATGCCGGTAGTCGATCCTTCTGCGGCAATATTGAAAGCAGTGCCGGGATGTTGCGCCTTGAACTCTTCCGCCAATTGCGGGACGAGTTTTGCGCCAAGGGTGTCCGACCCCTTGATCACGAGGGTGTCGGCCCGTGTGAGCAGCGCTCCAGCGGCGAGCGCGAATAGAGTGAGAAGTGATTTTTTCATGATTTGTTGAGTCGTGTATTGAATCGTTTGTTTCGCGATCCGGCAGTGGTGTAGGAAAAACTTTTGATCAGAACATCACCTGCACGCGTGCGATGAATTCATCGAATTCGTCCTCGCCAAATTGCGGATGCGCCGCGCGGAAATCCGACCAGGTGTGAACGTAGTTTGCCATCAGTTTGATCGAATCGCCGTGGATGTAGTAATTCAATCCGGCCGTAATGGAGTGAATGTTGTCGTCGTCCACTTGATCTGGCTCAAGCGATTCCCATTTCACCACTGCTTGCAGTTTCTTCGGAATAATGAAGTAGCTGCCCTGCACGTACCAACCGCTCGGATCGAAATCGGCAAAGCCAGGCGGATGGCCCGCCACCGTCCGACCATCGACATCCTCTGCGAGATATTCCCCGATCAAATCGAACGGACCAACTGTGAGCCAGGCGTCCGCGCTCCATGCTGTCCGCTCGTCTGCTCCCGGTAAAACGTATGGCGACAGGGAACCGTCCGCATTCACCAACAGGTTCAACGTTTGCGAGATGTTTGTTCCTTTATCGTCGCGACTATTCATGACATCGCCGCCAAGTTTCAGGCTGGAATCCTGGCCGAACAGTTTGCCTTTGAACGGCATCAACTCCAGGCGGCCAACCGCCATGAAGTTGTTGTTGTCGTTGATGGTGGTATTGCGTC
>QHPY01000180.1 GCA_003219215.1 Verrucomicrobiota bacterium
TCCTCAAGCAATCCCTCGGTCGTGAGATTTTCTCCGAACATGCCCCAAGGCAGATCGACTCCGGGCAACTCCGTTCGCCAATAGTCGTAGTGCTCGGACGGATAAGCATAAACCGCTTTGCTCACGCCGCCGTGAACGGTGAGATCGGCTTGTCGATCGCCATCGAGATTCAATTTGCGCATCATGGTTCGCCCTTCGACCGGCTCCTTGAAAATTCCTGTCGTGACGACCTTGCCTTGCCAGGCCACTTCCCTCGGCAATCCAACATTCAGCGACAAAATTTTCATGAGTCTCTATTCGACCTCAGTTGTGAGTTTCCGGAAATCTAATCGGACCATCCAGCGTATTCCTACCCCTTCTGAATTCAATATTGGGCGTTGGACGTTGAGCGTTGGACGTTTGCTGTGCAAGTATGCCATGCGCAACGAAAGTGACGCATGCCCACGACGAAATTCGTCCTGATCGGTTCCGGTCTCGCCGGCGGATTACTCGCGGCTTACTTGGGACGGCGCGGGTACGATGTCGATCTTTACGAGCGCCGGGCCGATCCGCGCGAAGGCAACATGGTCGGCGGACGCTCGATCAATCTCGCGCTTTCAACCCGCGGAATTCAGGCGCTCGAACAAATCGGAATCGCCGACAAAGTACTCAAGCACGCGATCCCGATGCGCGGCCGGATGATTCATCCCGCAAGGGCGGGAGACCGCATCATTTTCGCGCCCTACGATATCGATCCAAACAAGCACATCAATTCGATCGGGCGCGCGGCGCTGAACACGACCGTGATCGAAGCCGCGCAGCGTTATCCAAACGTGCGCGTCCACTTCAATCACAAGTGCATCGGCGTCGACATTGACTCGGCAACCGCCCACCTTTTCAACACCTCAACCAATCAACCGCTGTCGGCGTCAGCCGACAGCATCATCGGGGTCGATGGCGCCTTCTCCGCCGTGCGCCAATCGATGCAGCTCAAGATCGACAATTTCCAGTACGACGAGAGTTATCTCGCCCACGGCTACAAAGAGTTGACGATTCCGCCCGGACCGAATGGTTCGTGGCAAATGGAAAAGAACGCGCTCCACATCTGGCCGCGCAAAAGTTTCATGATGATTGCGCTTCCGAACCCCGATGGCTCGTTCACCTGCACGTTGTTTTGGGAATTTGAAGGACCGCGCAGCTTCGCGACGACCAAAACCGACGACGATATCCGTCGCTTCTTTGAAGAAGAATTTCCGGACGCTGTGCCGCTGATGCCAAATCTGCTCGACGATTTTAGAAACAATCCAACCGGCTCGCTGGTCACGATTCGTTGCGCGCCGTGGTTCTACAAAGACGGGGTTGCGCTGGTCGGCGACGCCGCTCACGCGGTCGTGCCGTTCTACGGCCAGGGCATGAACGCGGCATTCGAGGATTGCGTCGTGCTCGACGAATGCCTGGAAAAGTTTCCGCACGATCGACATCGCGCGTTCGCGGAATATTTCGAGCGCCGAAAAGTAAACGCCGACGCGCTCGCCGACCTCGCCTTAGAAAATTTTATCGAGATGCGAGACAAAACCGCGTCGCGCGCATTCCGCGCGAAGAAAAAGCTCGACCACTTCCTCGAAGCAGCGCTGCCCGGGATTTATCTGCCCCTTTACACGATGGTCACGTTCACCCGGATCCCGTACGCGGAGGCAGCGCGCCGCGCGCAACTACAAGATCGCATCATCATGTATTCCGGCTTGGTCACGTTAATCGCGCTGATCGTGCTACTCATCTTTATCGTAGTACGTTGATCGCGCTTGGAAGATTGACCGCTTTAAGCAGTCATTACTACGAATAAGATTTAGAGGCGTCGCGCTCGCGTCCCGTGATGCGCTTCGTGTTCCAACGCTATCACGACATTGTTGAATCCTTTGATGTCGGCGGCTGTTACGCGTGCGATGACCGATCGTTCCAGGTCGGACAAGTGGCGACTAATGCGCCGGGCTAGCTTTCGCCCCTTCGCTGTCAACGTCACCAGAAAAGTGCGGCGATCGGTCTTGCCGACCGCACGCGTGACCAACCGACGGCTCGCGAGCCGGTCGAGAATACTGGTTAACGTCGATCTTTTGTGCGCCAGGCCGCGATGGAGGTCGGCCACTTTCGCCGGCGAGCGATGCGCAAGGAGTGCCAGAATGTGCGCTTCGCCCTGCGTCAATCCGGGTTCGCGCAAATTATCGAGATAAAGCCCGATCCGATGTGTCGCCCGGTGAACTGGATGAACAAAACGTAATGGCATCGATGGAAAGTGGCTTCAAATCCGGCTCCACCCATGAAGTCCGCGCGGTCTCGCTGAAAAGCCGCTCTCGCGAATAATAAGTGAGTGGAAAATTCTTTTCCAGCAAGCGCGGATTGGCATGAACGATTTCCTCCAAGCTGCGGCGACCCGCTCGGGCACGCGCTGCAGAGAGCAGGTGCACCCAAAAAAGCGTAATCGTCTCGTGGTATTTCTCCAATTTTCCAGCCGCGGAGGCAAATGCTCGCAAGGTGTTCCGCATCTTGTCGGCAGCTTGCTTGACCGAGGACGATTCAGAGAGATAAACCCACGCCACATGCAAGTGCGAAGCATGATGGAAGTTTTGACTCGCGATCTCGCCTCGTTCGAGCGCGCGCGTCAATTCGATATCAGTCATGCGCACCTTCTTTGGACAGCGCCTCGCTGATGGCCGTTTCCCAGTGAACACGTTGTTGCGCTGCCCAGTTTGCATCGAGTTTCGCGACCTCAGCGTTCCCTTCCGGAGCAAGCGCAGAATGTCGATAGGTTATGGTTGCCTGGCAGTGTCCACCGTCATCAGGAAGCACTCGGATTTTAATTTCGTTAGCCGTAAAACCTGGCGCTATCCAAACATACTCCACCCGACCTTCTTTTACGTCGTAGGCGGTCAGCAGCCAAAGTCGCTCCTTGCCGTCCGAGGTGGTCGTCGTGAACATCACACCCTCGCGCTGTCCTCCTTCCGCTGGATGAATGAAACGCGGCGCCCAGCCTGGCGCCCATTCCGCCTCCCGGACCGGTCCAAAGAGCGGCGTGACGGCCGCGACCGACCCTTTCAAGGCGATGGTGAAGGACTGCGTTTTTTGCTCGAGCGCGGTGCCAGATTCAGCCGCCGAGGTTAGAATCATGATTACTGCGCAGATTAATAGCGCTAGGGTGTGCTTCATAATAACTGTTACGATATCGTAATATCCGAGATCGTCAAGTTAGGATGAAGTTATCGGACAATTGCCACTAAAGCCGGGAAAGTTTCATTTGACAGTCTAGGCGAAAGATTGAACAATCCTTTACCAAGACTGTCTAGGCTTAAAAGATTTTATGGCGAAAGAGAAACCGGACCTCGTTTACGGCACGCTCGACATGTTGATCTTGAAAGCGCTTCAGCACGATCCGCGACACGGTCTTGGGATCGCGGACCGGATCCAGCAGATGTCGAAAGATATTTTGCACGTCGAGCAAGGTTCGCTTTACCCGGCGCTTTACCGACTTGAAGCCCAGGGCTGGATCAAAGCCGAATGGGGCGTTTCGGATAACAATCGCAAAGCCCGCTACTACAAACTGACCGCGGCCGGACGAAAACAACTCGAGGCCGAAAAGGAACATTGGCTGCGGATTACCAAAGGAATCGATCTCGTCCTCGCCGGAGGGTAACAAATATGCCGCGACTTCGCGCCTGGTTTTCTCGATTGCTCGGATTATTTCGCAAAAGTCGCCGCAACGCCGAGATGGCGGAAGAAATACAGGCGCATGTCGATCTTCTGACCGAGCGCAACATCGCGGCTGGGATGTTGCCGCACGAAGCGCGCAACGCAGCGCTTCGACAATTTGGCGGCGTCGAACAGATCAAAGAAGCGGCGCGTGAGCAGCGAGTCTGGCGATGGGCGGATGAGTTTGTTCAGGACGTGCGCTTCGGCGCGCGAATGCTTTTTCGCAATCCAGGCTTCTCACTGCTCGCGATCCTTTGCCTGACGTTAGGCATCGGCACCAATGCCGCCGTGTTCAGTTGGATCGAGGGAATTTTGATTCGCCCCTACCCGCTCGTCGCGCATCAGGGGCGAATGTTTGCGCTGGCTGGCACGACCCGCGGCGCGGAAAGGGGCGGACTTTCCTATCCCGATTTTGTCGATCTTCAAAAAAATTCCACACTTTTCGAGTCGTTCATCATTGATCGGATCGTGGGCACAACGCTGAGTGTCGGTGATCGGGCGGAACGCGCGTCCGGTGGACTTGTTTCCGCGAACTACTTCGATGCGCTTGGCGTGCAGCCGATGCTTGGCCGCGGCTTCAGACCGGAAGAAGGGACCGGCCGCAACGCGTACCCGGTCACGGTAATCAGTTACCTGACCTGGAAGGATCGTTACAAAAATGATCCGGAAATCGTCGGCAAGACGCAATACATGAACGGCGTTCAACACACGATCATTGGCGTCGCGCCGGAAAAATTTCACGGCACATTCATTGGCTATTCGTTCAACTTTTGGGTGCCGACGTCTATGCAGGAGGCGTTCGATTCGACGGGATACAAAATGGAGGATCGCGGCGCGCGTTGGACAGAAGGCTACGCGTTTCTCAAACCGGGGGTGACTCGGCCGCAAGCGCAAGCCGAACTGAACTCGATCGCGCAGCGTTTGGAAAACGATTTCCCGGAAACGAATCGGGGCCACGGAGTCGAGCTCATACCGTTATGGAAAACACCGTTTAACGGTGCGGGCAACATGTCACCGACGCTCGGAGTTACGATGGCCGTGGTGTTTTTGGTACTGCTCATTGCGTGCGCTAACGTCAGTAATCTGCTGCTGGCGCGTTCATTGTTGCGTCGGCATGAGATGACCATGCGTTTGGCGCTGGGCGCGGGGCGAGGACGGCTGCTGAAGCAACTTGTTACCGAAGGACTTTTGCTTTCGTTAATCG
>QHPY01000181.1 GCA_003219215.1 Verrucomicrobiota bacterium
GCTTTGTCCCGCGCTCTTGAAATATTTTCCGACCGCGCCACGTGAGATTTACGTGAAGATCGAGCCGAAGAATTAGCGCGCGAGCTGCCGAGGCGAATTAGCAGAGCCAACGGGATCCAACTGCCTGCCCTGAGCGACAGTCGAACGGGTCACGTTGGTTATTCGCGGAGGCGATGCTTGAGCTCCCAAACGCGCAACGCCGCGAGCAAAAGCGCTTTCGTGCGCGTGAGTGTGCCAGCTGCGGCCATGGTCGTCCCAATATCGTTGCCCGTCTGATTCTGGGTGCCCTTGCCATTTCCGCCGCGATTGCGGGAGCGCTGTTTGTGCGCCTTCGGTTTTTTGACGCGACGGGCAGTTGCCTCGCTTACCGCCGCATGACCGCTGCTGTTCATAATGCCCTCATTCCCAAGCAGCTTCTAGACCAGCAGTTATAAGCGGCGGACGGATTTCGACCAACCTGTCAGCCCTCAATAAACCTTCGTAGCCGCGAAAAGTTGCAGACTTGATTTGGCAGATTGAAAAGCGCTTGTGCGGGCGTCAGTTCTCCGCCAGTTTCAACCGCGACTTATGGCTGATCGCAAAATCGGATGTCTCAGTATTTTTTTGTTCGTCGCGCTCTGTGCCAGTGTCTTTGTCAACTTCCTGCTGGCGATGGTGGCGTTCCGTGGGTTTGGAGCGGCGGGTGTGCGCGTCGAGGAACCATTACCGCGCTTCCGGGAAATCGTTATCGAACGCGGCGCGCGCATGGTCCCCGACCGGATTGCACTGATTACAATGCGAGGTCTGATCAGCTCCTCGATTCCAGGAAACGTGAGCGATTCGATGGTGGAAGATATGCGCCTGGCGTTGCAGCAAGCGCGCGATGACAACCGCGTCAAAGCAATCGTGCTCGAGATTGACTCGCCCGGCGGCGAAGTGACCGCGGCGGACCAAATTTACAATGCCGTGGCCAAAGTCCGCGCCCGCAAGCCGGTCGTGGTCTACATGGATTCGCTGGCGGCGTCCGGCGGCTACTATATCGCTTGCGGCGGAAAATTTTTGATGGCGAACGAGACGACGATCACCGGCAGCATTGGCGTCATTATTCAAACGCTGAATTACGAGCAATTGTTCAACAAAATCGGCCTCGCCTCAGTCGTCTTCAAAAGCGGCAAGTTCAAAGACATCTTGAATGGCGCCCGGCCGATGACTCCGGAAGAGCGCGAGTTGATCCAGAGTTTCGTCATGCAAACCTACGACAAATTTCTCGGTATCGTCGCCAAGGAGCGCAGTCTGCCAGCCGAAATGCTGCGCAATAACATCGCGGACGGCCGCATTCTTTCTGGCAAAGAAGCGCTGAACGACAAGCTCATTGACGGGCTCGGTCAGATCGAGGACGCGTTTGCAAAAGCCAAACAACTCGGCAACGCGCCGCAGGCGACAGTGGTTAAGTACGGTCCGCCGTTTAGTCTCGCCCGATTTTTCCGCGCTTTCGGCCAAACTGGTCAGTCGAAAATCGAGCTTCAGCTTCCGAAACAGCTCGTGCCACAACTCGAGACCGGACGCGCGTATTTTCTGCCGAGCTTTTACGCACCGTAGCCGCGGCCGCGCCAAGGAAATGTTAGCTGGTGCTTCCTCAATCGCGCTCGAGTTCTTCTTCGTCGCGTTCGTAGTTCTCGGTTTATTAATTTATCTGGCGCTTACGCTGCAAATCGCCACTCGACGGCGGGCGGTGAGTCCGGACGTTAATGTTGCGCCAAAAAAAACATTTGGATTACCGGAGGTGTTCTTGGGGGGTGCCTTCGCTTCTCTTGTCTTACGGAATATCTACCTGGCGCTGACTCGGTCTCCTGTGCCACTGAGCAGTCCCAACCTCGCCGAGAACTTCCTCGCTACTGTCTTCATAGTCTGCTTTATCGCCGCGTTCTTGAAGCTTCGTGGAATCGACATCGATTCGTTAGGCGGATTTTCGAAAACGAGTCTGAAGCGGGCGCTGAGCACCGCAGTTATTCTATTGCTCGCGGCCACTCCGTTGATTCTTGTGGCGGAGGCGATAACTCAAAATGCGTTCGGCGGCGGTTCGAGCAGACAGGAGATTGTCGATCTTTTCAACAGCTCGCAAACGATTGAACAGCGCGTGATGATCATCGTTTTGGCGGTGGTGGTCGCGCCGATCTCCGAAGAGTTCATCTTTCGCTTTTTCATCTATGGCGTCGCGCGCCGCTATTTCGGCATTGCTGTTGGCCTGGTTATCAATGCGTTACTCTTTGCCGCCGCGCACACGCATTTGCCGTCGGTTGCGCCGCTCTTCGTCCTGGGAAGCTGCTTCACGCTTGCCTATGAATGGAGCGGGTCGATTCTGGTTTCAATGGCCATGCATTCTCTTTTCAATTCCATTCAATTGATCCTTCTCGCCTTTCCTGAACTGGTTCAGCAATGAAACGTCGCCGGTCCGCCAGCGGACGGACTCGCTTGGGCGAGGTTGGCGAAGATGCGCTAATCGCGTCGTTGCTGGGCGGGCTGCCGGTACCGCGCAGGGTGATTGCTGGTGCCGGCGATGACTGCGCCATCGTCGAATCTCAGGGAAAGAAGAATCTGCTCGTCCTGAAAACCGATTGCGTGGTTGAGAAAATTCATTTCGCGCCGGCGAGCGATCCAATTCACGTCGGCTGGAAAGCGATGATGCGGACGCTGAGCGATTTCGCCGCGATCTCCGCTGTTCCGCAATTTGCTCTCATCACACTGATCGTGCCGGCCATAAGATCGACATCGTGGGTAAAGAAACTTTATCGCGGGTTGCGGCGGGCGGCTTCACGTTTCGACGTTGGCATTGTTGGTGGCGAAACCAGCGCCACGCGCGGGCCGAGTGTCATTTCGGTCAGCGTTTCCGGCTTTGTTGAAAAAGGTCGCTGGATCTCTCGCGGCGGCGGGAAGAACGGCGACGACCTTTTTGTGACTGGCCGGCTGGGCGGATCGTTGCGGGGAAAGCATCTGCAATTTATTCCGCGTATCGAAGAATCGCGCTGGTTGACCAAAAATTTCCGCGTTCATGCGATGATGGACTTAAGCGACGGACTTGGCGCGGATCTTCCGCGACTGGCAAAGGCGAGCAAACTCGGATTCAAGATCAACAAGAAGAGTTTGCCGCTCGCGCGCGGCGCGAAGATCGACAACGCAATCTCCGACGGCGAAGATTACGAGTTGCTTTTCGCAATTTCGCCGCGTGATCGCAAACGCTTGCAGCGCGATTGGCACGAAGAATTTCCAAGACTGAGACTGACTCGAATTGGATCTCTCAATCGAAAATCGAAAATCGAAAATCCAAAATTGCGCAGTGGCTACGTTCATTTCCAATAGTCCGGACGAAACGGGCGCGTTCGGCCGGCGGTTCGCCGACGACGTCAAAGCTGGCGATGTGATTGCGCTTAGCGGCGGACTCGGCAGCGGCAAGACGCAATTCGTCAAAGGCCTCACCGCCGGTTTGGGCGCGGCTACGGCCGCGACCAGTCCGACTTTCACGCTCATTCACGAATATTCCGGAGGACGTCTGCCGATCTATCACTTCGATTTTTTTCGGATTGAAGATCGACCATCGGCCGAACGACTCGGACTCGACGACTATTTTTTTGGCGACGGTGTTTCCGTCATCGAATGGGCCGATCGATTTCCGGATTTGATTCCGGAAAGAGCGCGCTGGATTGCTTTCGAAACGAAATCTGAAACGCAACGCGCGATTGCCGCCAAATGAAAATTCTGGCGCTCGAACTTTCCAGCGCCCGCGGAAGTCTTGCCGTCGTGAGCAATGGCAATGTCGAAGTTGTCCGGGACTGGGAAAATGACCGAAAGAATTCCGGCCCATTCTTCGAATCCTTAGTGGAAGTGCAGAAGCAATTCGGAGAACCGGACACGATCATCGTCGGAGTTGGTCCTGGTTCATATGCCGGCACCCGGATCGCGATCTCCGCTGCAATTGGTTTGCAAACTGCGTCGCAAGCGCGGCTCGTCGGATTTCCATCGATCTGTGCGATGGAATGTGACGAATCAGAGTTCTGCGTGATCGGTGACGCGCGCCGGCAGACATTCTTCTTCGCACGCGTGCGCGAGAACAACCTGGCCGAAGGCCCGATGTTGATGTCGGAGGCTGAATTGGGTGAAAAAATGGATAAGCTCGACCGCAAGATGTCGATCTTCGCAACCGAGAAACTTCCACAATTTGAGCGGGCTGCGATTTGCTATCCGTCGGCGAAAGTTCTGGCTCGGCTTGCTCTGGATTCGCATCGAAGTTTCGCGCTGCCGCCGCTTGAGCCGATTTATTTGCGGGAACCGCACATCACCGTTCCGAAAAGATGACGCAAAATTATCGTTGCTGGGCTGAGATCGATCGCAGTGCGTTGCGGCACAACGCGAAGGTCGTGCGCGAGCGAATTGGTTCGGCCGAGATGTTAGCGGTCGTCAAAGCG
>QHPY01000182.1 GCA_003219215.1 Verrucomicrobiota bacterium
TCGCGCAAGGCAGAGTCCACTTCGACCTTCACCCGATCGCGGTACGCCTTTTCCCGCTCACGCATTATTCTTCGCTCTTCCGGTCCCATTTGCATCCAGCGCTCGGCGTTCCTTCGAAATATTTGTCGATCTTCCGGGGGCATCGCAATCCATCGATCGCGCGGATTGTTCAGACCCGGAGCGTGGCGTGGCGGAGGCAGCCTGCGGACATTCGAACCTTGCGGGCCCTGCGGTTGCGCCTTTGCCAATCCGGAGCCGATGATCAAAACCGCGATCGTCGCGATCGCGGCTACAATGTTTGCGTATCCTCGTCCCACAAGCTGCTCTCATCTGTGACCAACAATTCGTCCAGATCGGCGACGACGTCGTAATCTTGCGGATCAATCGCTGCAATCACATCCGGCGCGCTGTCGGCCTGATTACGGGTTGCGGGCTGATGCGTGGCCAGGATCACAGCGATTACTGCCACGACCAAACCCGTCACCGGAACCAGCTTCCTCGGAGTAAGCCAACTGCGCAGCCGTTCGAAGCGGTCCGGCCGCTGCCGAATTCTGCGAACGACGTTGCGCGCAAAGAAAGGAGAAAGCTCAGTTTGCGGTGCATCGCCGAGGAGATCCCATAATTGTTGGTCGTCTTCGCGTTTCATTTTCTTCGCGAATTGAACAAACTCGATTCCGGAAAGTTGCGGCCGCTGTGTGCCCGACAACGTCTTACACTTCAGGCGCTTCCAAAAATCCTTCCAACTGACGGATGCGCGTAGGATGGCGCATTTTGCGCAACGCCTTCGCCTCGATCTGGCGAATCCGCTCGCGGGTAACTCGAAATTGGCGGCCGACCTCTTCCAAGGTCCGGCTATATCCGTCGACCAAGCCGAAGCGCTGTTCGAGAACCTGGCGTTCACGTTCGGTCAGCGTCTCAAGCACATCCTTGATCTTTTCCTTCAGCAACACAATCGCCGTCATGTCGCAGGGGTTTTCAGCGCCCTTGTCTTCGATGAAGTCGCCGAAATTCGTCTCCTCGCTTTCGCCGACAGGCGATTGCAGCGAAATCGGTTGCTGCGCCATTTTCAAAACCGCTCGCACTCGATCGACCGGCAACAAGATTTCTTCCGCCACTTCCTCCGGGGTTGGTTCGCGGCCGTATTCCTGGACCAATTGCTTCTGCACCCGCATCAGTTTGTTGATCGTCTCAATCATATGGACGGGAATGCGGATGGTGCGGGCCTGATCGGCAATGGACCGAGTGATGGCCTGACGAATCCACCAGGTGGCGTAGGTCGAAAATTTGTAGCCGCGCCGATATTCAAATTTCTCGACCGCTTTCATTAACCCCATGTTGCCTTCCTGGATCAGATCCAGAAACGACAAACCGCGGTTGGTGTATTTTTTCGCGATCGAGATCACGAGGCGCAGATTGGCTTCGACCATCTCGGTCTTGGCCTGGAGCGCTTTCCGTAGCCAGCTTTTCAACGACTGGTATTGCTCTGCGTATTCGTCCAGCGAAAGCCAAAGCGACTTTTCCAGCTCACGAGACTTGATTCCGGCCGGCGAACGCTCGCCTAAACTGCGGCGATGCTTCGCGATCTCGCTCTGAACAGCCACAAGGGTGCGATAATGTTCGTCCGCCAGGTGGACGAACTCTTCGGTGACCTTTTGCTTGAAATAAAACTTAGGGTAAAGCCGTTGAAGGGAATTGAGCGTTCGCTGAAACGCTTTCAATCGCTTCGTGTCTTTCTTCGAAGAATTGCCCGAAAGCTTTGCGTAATTCTGAGTAATCGTACCGCTCAATTTTTCGACCTGCTTACACAAGCGCGGCAGGATTTTCATGTAACGCTCGCGACTCTCGATCTTCTTGTCGAGAATGACGCGGTCGAACCGTTCCCGGCCTTCGGTGAGTTTCTGAGCAAGATCGAGATGCGCGCGCGCAGTGAAGCCGAAACGGTTAATGTGCTTTTGCACGATGTTTTCCGCTTCCTCAATACGTTTCGAGATTTCCACTTCCTGCTCACGGGTTAGAAGCGGCACCTGACCCATTTGTTTGAGATACATCCGGACGGGGTCGTCGAGAATGTCGAGCTTCGTCTCCGGTTTTTCTTCCTCCTCTTCATCGAGGTCTTTTTTTACTTCTTTATGTCGATCAACATCGGATGCTTCAATGACGTCGATCTCCATTCGGCGGAGTCGCGTAAGAATGGCGTCCAGCTCGTTCGCGTCCGTTATTCCATCCGGCAGGGCCTCATTAAGGTCGTCGAACGTGAGATAGCCTTGCTCCTTGGCGAGCTTGATGAGTTCGCGGAGACGGAGCTGAATCTCAGCCGCCGTGTCAGCTTCAGTTTTTGATTTGAGTAATGCGCCCGGCGTCGCTCTCCGCGCGCGCACCAGTTGAGTAATTCGCTTGGACTTGAAGGCTGCGATAGTTGCTCGCCCTTTTAATCCTAGCCGCGGCGTCGAGCCGTTGCTGTCCGAAGCTCGCCTCGTCCGTTTAAATTTCGGCCGCTTCGCCGATGATCGGCGAAGGCCTTTCTTTGCTTTCGAATGCCTGGCCAAGACTGTGGGTTAAGGTTTGCGGCCTTCGATCAGCGTTCCCATAAGATCGACAATCAGCGGCCGGCCTCGGGAACAGACGAAAGCCGGGAAATGTGGTGGAGTTGCTCCCGCAGGTCAACAATTTCTTTCTGTAAATTCACGACCTCGCCGGTGGTCAATTGTGGAAGCCGGATCCGGGTTTCGGCGATCTCAAGTTGCCGGCGTAAAGTCGCCTGAATTAGGCCGTTCCACCACCCCTCTGCCACTTCTATCGCGTTTGCGGGCATCTTTTGCATCAGCCAAGCAGAAACCAGACCTTCCTCTTCGGCCGTTAGTCGAGACATAAGGGAATTGAGAGAGACGGGGTCGTCCGGGCGCAGTTCGCTCTCCAGAATACGAGCGAGCAATTCGGCGCCGGAAATCTGCTGCAACACTTCTCGCCAGTTTTGTTCGAGAAGAAATTTGCGAGCAGCTTCATCGCGCAACGCGAGAAGACAAAGCACGGCAATATCATGTCGCGGAGCGATCGCAGCTTGGGATGAAGCTGGACCATTTTCATTAGTGCGCTCAAGCCTTGCTTTCGGCGTAAGTTTTTCGAACTCAGAAGCCGGCACGCCCAGCCGCGCGCTCATCTTGTTCGAGACTTCGCCGCGCATAACCGGATCACGAACCTGCGAAACTGTTTCGGCCAGCTTGCGGGCCAGCTGCATTTTCGCCCCAAGCGAGCTCAGATCGACAGCCGCGACTTCGCGATCGATCCAATAATCGAAAAAGTCACGCGCAGAGGCGACACGCTTTTCAAATTTTTCTTTCCCGTTGCGCCGAATGAGCGAATCAGGATCCTCGCCCGGCGGCATGTCTACCACCCGGACGATCAAATCGTTTTGAAGAAGCGCATCGAGCGAATGCGCTGCGGCTTTTTGACCGGCCTGGTCGGCATCGAAACAAAGAACAACCTCATCGGCAAAGCGTTTCAAAATCCGGGCCTGATGTTCGGTGAAGGCGGTGCCTTGCGGCGCGACGACGTTTTTGATGCCGGCTTCAAACAACGCGATTAAATCGAGCTGGCCTTCGCACACGATCGCGCAATTTGCTTCAATCAGCGCCCGTTTGGTTTTGTGTAATCCAAAAAGGACGCGCCCCTTTTGGAAAAGGGGCGTTTCCGGAGAATTTAAATATTTCGCGACCTGCGCGTCGGACTCGAGCAGCCGGCCGCTGAAGGCAATGACTTCGCCGACGTCGTTACAGATTGGAAATATGATGCGGGCACGGAACCGATCGTAGACTTCATTGCCGGGCCGTTCCTCATCGCGCGGCTTCACCAGTCCGCTTTGCAATAGCTGCTGGCGCGAGTAACCGCGATCAAGCGCCCATTTCAAAAATGCGTCCCAACTGTCTGGCGCAAAACCGAGCTGCCAATTCTAGTGCGCCGCGCTTCATGTTGTCGATCTTCGTCCGCTGCCACGCGTTCCTCGGCAATCGGAATGCCGACGCGCGCCGCTAGTTTTCGCGCGGCCGATGGAAAATCGAGGTGCTCGTATTCCATCACGAACCGAAAAACGCTTCCGCCCACGCCACAGCCAAAACAGTGAAACGTTTGGCGCTGCGGACTGACATGGAATGACGGAGTTTTTTCCTGATGAAAGGGACAAAGCGCTTTGAAATTTGCGCCGGCCCGTTTCAGCGGAAAATAAGAGCTGATCACTTCGACCACGTCGTTCGCCGCCGCAATTTGCTCTATTGTTTCTGAAGGAATCACGCGACTTTTATTTTTCGCTCGTTTGCTTTCCGAAGCGATGTCAAAATCTACTCAGCGCTGGGTCGCTTTCCAAATTAATGAAGAAATTGTCGATCTTGGTTTTGATCGCGGTCTTGGCAACGCTGGAAACTGGTCAGGCCCGGGAAGTCATTCATAAAGGGGATGTGGTCGTCGTCCCGCTCCGGGGCGAAATTTCCCCTTCCCTACTGATGTTCCTGCGTCGCGCGGAGAAAGTTGCCGAAAGCAGCGGCGCCAGCGCAATCGTTTTTGAAATGAATACGTACGGCGGGCGACTCGATTCCGCGGAGGAAATACTCAGCACATTTACATGGCTCCGGTCAGCGCGATCGGTGCGGCCGCGCCTGTGCTACCAACGGGGGAAGACCTTCCGCTGACCCAGCGCGAGAAAACGATTTCGTATTGGTCGGCATTGATTCGCAGCTCCGCGATGAAAAACGGACACAATCCGGACGTGGGCGAAGCGTTCATGAACAAAGAGAAAGAAGTTAAGATCGGCGACCGCGTGATCCATCCAAAGGGGACCCTTCTCACTTTGAATGCGCAGGAAGCCACAGAAAAATTCAACGGCAAGCCATTGCTGGCCGACGGCATCGTCGACTCGGTTGTCGATTTAATGCAAAAAGCCGGTCTCAAGGGAAAGGCCGTTTCGCTCGGACCGACCGGATTTGAACAGCTCGCGTTTTGGATCACGACCCTTGCGCCTTTGTTGTTACTGGGCGGAATCATTGGAGCGTATCTCGAATTCAAAATTCCCGGCGCAACCATGCCCGGAATTATTTCAGCAATCTGCTTCGCACTCTTTTTTCTCGGGCATTATCTGGCCGGCCTTGCGGGATGGGAAGTGGTCGCGCTCTTTATTTTGGGCACGGTGCTCGTCATCATCGAAATTCTTTTCTTCGCGCACTCCACCATCGTCTTCGGTGTCGTTGGCGTTTTCCTGATCCTGGCATCGTTGTTCTGGGCGATGATCGATCACTATCCGGGCGAAACCTTCTTCCCAACCGGGCGCGCTCTGGCCGTGCCGCTCTTGAATCTTTTTCTGGCGCTGATCGGCGCCGCGATTGTGATCGCCTTGCTCGTGCGATATCTGCCGCGCACCAGCGTTTACCGCCGGTTCGCGCTAATGACTTCGAATCCACCCGGTCCGTCCTTAGCAGGCGTGCCGCGCGAATTCGCCACCGCCATCGATCTTTCACCAGGCACCGAAGGAATCTCGTTGTCGATCTTGCGGCCGAGCGGCAAGGCGCGTTTTCTCGACCAGATTATCGACGTGGTCACACAAGGGGAATTCATCCCGCCAAACACTTCCATCACGGTTGTTCGGCGAGATGGGATGCGCGTAGTGGTCAGAGCAGCTAGTTAAGGGCAGCCATCCGATTGACTGCCTTGGCAACATCCGTCTAAATTGCTCGCCGTGCGTCGGCTAAAACAAAGCGGAATCGCCTCGTTTACGATCTGCGGGTTGCTCGGCGCAGTGGCCGGGATCGTTTATGCCGCGTCCTCCGCGATTGTGGTAAAGGATATCGCGGGGAAATCGCTCACGTTCTTTTCAGAAACGAATGCGAGATCAAAGACGGTCGTTTTCATTTTTGTGCTCCCGGATTGTCCGATCTGCAATTCCTACGTTCCTGAACTCAAACGTATCCGTCGCGCTTTTCCCGAAATTGAATTCTATCGGGTCTATGCCGACCCGGACACGACAAGGGCTGAAGCACGACAGCATTCGAATGAATACGATTTCGGATTTCCCGGCCTGGTCGATCCGGCCCAGCGATTAGTCAGGAAATCGGGCGCGACACGAACTCCTGAGGCAGCTGTGTTCTCGCCTGATGGCAAGTTGCTATATCGAGGACGTATTGACGATCGCTATGTCGATTTCGGCAAAAAGCGCGATCATCCACGTGAACGCGATCTGGAGGCCGCGCTTCGCTCCATTTTGGAAAACCAACCGGCTCGGTGGCCGGACGCACCTCCAATCGGCTGCTACATTCCGACAAAAGAGAAGTCTGGGCTGTGAAATCCGTTCCGATTGTGTTTGTGGTCATCGCAACAAGCTCTTGCGTTACGCTCTCAGCCGAAGAAGGCCCGACCTATTGCCGCGATATTGCTCCATTGCTAAATAATAATTGCGTCACTTGCCATCGGCCCGGAGAAGTCGCGCCGTTTTCGTTGCGCAGCTACAACGATGTTCGCAAGCATGGACGCCTGATCGCGGCGATTGTGCAGGCTAAAATAATGCCACCGTGGAGACCAATCGCGGGGTACGGTGAATTTTTGGGAGAGCGGCGATTGACGGAGGAGCAGGTGGCTTTGATCAAGAAGTGGGTGCAGGCAGGCATGCCGGAAGGGGATCGAAAGGAGTTGCCAGAACCTCCCAAATTTTCTTCCGGGTGGCATTTGGGAAATCCGGACATCGTCTTCACGATGCCTGAGCCTTACCATTTGCCGGCTGAAGGCGCCGACGTGTTACGCAACTTTGTTATACCGCTGAAGTTACCCGAAGGAAAATACATTCGTGCCGTCGAGTACCGACCCAGTAACCGGCGCATTGTCCACCATGCTGTCCTCGGCATGGATCGGACGGGGTCAGGGCGAACGCGAGACGGAGCTGATGGCCTGCCGGGATTCCCGCAGGCCTCCCTTGCGGGCGTTATTCTTCCTGGAAATCTGGGGATTTGGACTCCGGGTTGGGAACCTGTACCGCTGCCGGATGGATTTGCTCTCCCGTGGCCGAAGGGAACAGACCTCATCTTGCAATTGCATCTCTCGCCATCCGGCAAACCAGAGTCAGAACAATCGGCAGTGGGAATTTATCTCACCGACCAGCCACCGTCGAATTTCATGGTCGACATTTATATGGAAGACCTCCGAATCGATATCCCTCCGGGCGAGAAAGCATATCGAACACGGGATTCGGTGACGTTGCCTGTCGAGGTAGATGTTGTCGGACTCTATCCCCACATGCATCGACTTGGCAAAGAGGTGAAAGTGACGGCGCGGTTCCCGGACGGCACCGAGAAGATCTTGCTCTGGATCAACGACTGGAATTTCAACTGGCAGATGTACTATCAGAATGTGAAGCCGGTTCGATTACCTCCTTACACAGAATTAGTCATGGAAAGTGTCCATGACAATTCTGCCGAAAACCCGAACAACCCTTCGGTGATTCCACAACGTGTCGAGTGGGGTGATCAAACGCACAATGAAATGTCTGTTGTGATTGCTCAAGTCGTACCCGTCAATAAATCGGAGGGTTCGATGCTTTGGACGATGGAAAGCGAGAGAGAGAGCGAGAAAGGTAGAGAGAGAGAAAAGAAGCGAGAGCGCGCGGCAAATCAGCGTCAGGGATAACGCTGGGATCGACGCGCGCGACAAGACCGCTTAGCCGCCGGCGGCGACGCGAATGATTTCTATTCTGTCGCCATCAGTTAACGGCTTTTGCGGCCATTCACGGCGAGGCAACGCGACGCCATTGTGCTCGATTAAAATCGTCTCGGGTGGCAATTCAAACCGCCTGATGAGCTCGGCCACCGTTTGTGCGCCGCGTGCATCTGCTTCCTGGCCGTTGAGCGAAATATGCATTAGCCGGAAAGCGTTTGTTCCCAATCCTTCCAAACCGGTTCGAAACCGCGCTGCCGCAAGATGGTTGCGATTCTTTCCGGCGGTCGGTCATCACCAATTTCAAATTGACCGGTGGCTAGCTTGTCTTCGCCGTCCTGAAAATCCGGCGGAATGATTCGACCGCCCACGGTCTGATGCAGATGTTCGGTGCCGCGGCGGGTGTAGCCGCCGGGCTCGGTGTGACTGCCCGCGCTCATCATCGTTACGCCTAACGATACCAGCGCGTCGCGCAAAGAAGGCCGTTCGCGCGTGCTCAAGACAATCCCGACCTGAGGAAAACTGATGCGCAAAGCGCAGACCAATTGCGCTAATTCGCGATCACTGATTGAAAAGAGCGGTCGGAATCCGCCAGCGGCCGGTCGCAGCCGCGGCAAGCTAATGGTAATTTGGGCCTGCCAACAGCGTCGCAACAAATAATCGAGATGCGCCGCCAGGGCGATCGCTTCGTCCTGCCAACGCCATAAACCGAAAAGTGCTCCGACCCCAAGCCGGCGAAATCCCGCAGCGTATGCGCGTTCCGGACAATCCAGCCGATAATCAAAATCGCGCTTTGGGCCAGCGGTATGCAGTTCCGCATAAACAGCGCGCTGATACGTCTCCTGGTAGACGACAAGTCCTTCGGCGCCCGCGCGGACGATGGGAACATAATCACTGCTCGCCATTGGACCGACTTCGATAGCAATAGAAGGAAAATCAGAAGCTAACGCCCGAACGCACTCGACGAGATAATCGCCGCTGACAAACTTCGGGTGCTCCCCGGCGACCAGCAGGACCTGTCGAAAACCAGCTTGCCAGAGATAATGAGCTTCCGCCGCAACTTCCTCCACGCTCAGAGTCACACGTAAAATGGGGTTATCCCGAG
>QHPY01000183.1 GCA_003219215.1 Verrucomicrobiota bacterium
CAAATCACCAAAGGCGGCTGCTCCGGTCTGCATTACGAGATGACGCTGGACGAAAAGAAGACCGGAGACGCGGTGGTCGAGCGCGACGGCGTCGAGTTTTTCATCGACGACGAGAGCGCTGCGTATCTGCGCGGGGCTACTTTGGATTTTCGGGACGGCCTTACCGGCACCGGTTTTCAAATCGTGAATCCAAACGCGAGCCGAACGTGTGGCTGTGGGACGTCATTCGAAGTAACGCAGTCCGCTTGAACTCGCAAATCGGAATCCCCTCGCCCGTCTAGATGGATTACGGCATTTATCGCTACGACGAACCGTACGCACAACCCGTTCGGCGCCGGATCAATTACTTTGCCTGGACCGTCGTCATTTTGTTGCTGACCGGATTCGCGTTCGCGGCCTGGCTCGGCAGCTTTTACATCTTCAGTCAACCGGAGCGGCCGGACAGTTATCGGATTCTGCAAAAGCTGCACAAGATCGAACCGCCGAAACGTTTTGAACTGACGGCCGCGCCGGCCGGCGAATTTCTGAGCGCGAAACAGCTTTACGATCGTTACAACGCGATGGGTTCGGCTGAGCTGACCAACACCAACGCAGAGCTGGTACGAAATTACATTCGTAATTTTCAGCAAGTGCGCGGGCTGGTGCCGTACGTCGTCGGCCGCTACGTGATCATGGAAGCGCGCGAACTCAGCTCGAGCGATTTATTCACCTCCGGAATGGTCGCGTTGACGGGTTCAATCGAGAACCCGGAATTGTTGATGGAACATCTTTATCCGGCCGAGCCGCAAACGGTTTCCCTGATCAAACAAACGCTCAGCACCGGTCTGGAACTCAAACTCGATCGCGCTCACGATCTTTCTGTCGTCATTCATGTCGAACGATTTCCCGACGGGCGGATCATGCTGACTTCGGTGCCGCTGCTTTATGGAACTTACACGGTGATGCGCGGCACCGGCACCTTCAGTCTGGAACCACCGCTCGCTCTCAACCTCGAAGCAGGCTGGCCGTTGTTTAGAGAGCAAGCACGATTGCGCGGCGAAATGCATTATGCGCAATTCCGACAAGGAACACCGCGTGCGGAGGCGCCGGCGGAGGTTGCAATTCCAGGTTTAGCGCCAGGTGGCTCGCCGCCGCCGCCGCAAAATCAGCTCGTGCGGGTCGAACCGGCCAAAGCGGTCGAGACTCCCGCCATGGTGAATATTCCGCCCAAGAAAGGAAAACCCGGCGCAAAAGCAACGCCAATTCCGAAAGGCAAGTTGGCTAAAAACAAACCGACCCCGCAACCTTCAGCCTCAGCAACACCATTCGTAGTTGCGGAAAAATCGGCAACTGCCCCGCCGGCGCCATCGCCGATCGTTCAAGCATCACCGCCTCCGGCGCCGGCGAAAACTCCGCTTCCAGCTCCACCAGCAGCCGCGCAGTCAGCGCCACAGATTGCGCTTGCTCAAGCTGTTCAAACTCCAGTGCGCGCGCAGCCGGCTCAGCCGGGTGCTCCCGACGTGGCCACATTGGCATCGACCACTGGCGGTGGCAGTTGGAAAACCTTTCCGCCCGGTAAAATGCCGATCGGCCGGCTCATTGCTACCGGCGACCTCAAGGAAATCGCCGATCGCGGAACGGCGGGCGAACGGATTTATTTGAAAGGACAATTTGTCGTGAATTTTTCCGATGCGAACCGTGCCGTGTTGCGACCTCGCGGCAAGCTGACAGATTCAGTCTTGCATTTCGGCGCGGCGCCGACGCGCATCATCGTCGAATTTCCCTCGGGTTACACGCCGCCACAACCGGGATCGACAGTCAACCGCGACGAAGCCCGACCACTCGAGATCACCGAAGTGCGGAAACAGGAAGACGGACAACTTAACGTCTTCGCCCGCGAAATCATGCAGTAGCGGTAGTGGCGGCCGTATCGGCCGCGCTTTCTGCTGTCTACTCGCTGCCGTTTGTTTCCAAAATTATTTTCCCGTCGGAAATTTCGAATGTCTTGAGGTTGGTCTGACCGATCCAATCTGAAAGATAACGTTTGAAAGACCAGGAACCGTACTGCCAGCTAAGGAATTCTTCTCCCACCGGTCGGCCGTTTACGATGATGCTGGTGATGAGCGCGGCCTCCGGCTTTGCGCTCGGCGCCGATTGGACGGAGCACTGCGCGTTGATGTAACGCCCAGCCAACCATCGCGCCTTTCCGAGAGGCATGCTCAACTGCAAGTGCGCCGTGTTATCTTCAATCGTCACATAAGCGTTGCCGCGCAACTTCGGCTCGGACGCAATCAGCGCATTCAAATCGTCGGCGCTCAATTCGATTCGTGCGGCTTCGTGCGCGTGGGCGGCTTTCTCGAACGCCTCCCATCGCGCTCGCACCGCTTCTTGTTCTTCAACCGTCGGCCGATTCGCGGGCAGATGCTCGTGATGCGAGGAAAAATATTCTGTCCGCAAATATTTCGCTGCGAAATAAGTGCCGCCGACAAAGGCCAGACCGAGCAGAATGAAAAAAACAACGAGAATGAGACAACCTTTGGCAAAGCAACCGAGCCCGCGCTGCTGCGGCGGCGGTTCGATCCAGGAAGAGCTTCCGTTCATCGCGCTCGCTCCTTTTCCATTTTTGTCTGCGCCTCAATCAGCTTGTCGTACAAAGCGCGCAATCCTTCCGAAATCGTTTTGGTGCCGGCGAGCACGGGCATGAAGTTCGTGTCGCCCTTCCAGCGCGGCACAATATGAATGTGCAAATGATCGACCACGCCCGCGCCGGCGCACTCGCCCAGATTCAAACCGACATTGAAGCCTTGTGCTCTTGTCGCCGCGCGCAACAGCGCCTGGGCGTGCGTCACCAAATTCCAGAGTTCAACGATTTCATTTTCGCCTAACGACCAAAGCTCCGCCGTTTTGCGATAAGGCACCGCCATCAAATGCCCGACCGAGTACGGGTAACGGTTCATCATCAAGAACGCCGTTTTCCGCCGCGTGATCACCAAATGTGCGGCGTCATCGCTCGCCCGCGCCGCCGCCGTGAGAAATTCCATGTCGCGCGGCTCCTTCTCGAAATATTCCACCCGCCACGGCGCCCACAGCGTTTCGATTTCTTTCTTCGGAAATTGCTCCATCGACATCTACCGACTGGGCGCGAGACTAAAATGCCACCCGGGAAAGTCGAGCATTTTGCGCCGCTAGTGCGTGAGCAAAACGTAATTGGGACGGCGTAAATGCGTTCGCGGGACCGATTCGAACCGGCGACTTGAACCGCGTAACTCCCGCATAAAATCGAGCGCCTGGTTTGCTGGGATGGCGAGCGCGTCGATCTCCCGGCTGCGCCATTTCGCCACCGCCACGTCCGCCTTCAAAAAATGCGGCCGCGTCAGATAGAGCGGCAATCCTTCGTCCGTCGATCCAACCGCTTCGTAGCGCCAATGATTCCTGGCCGCTTCCTCGCGAACTTGCCGGCCAAAGATCGACAATGCATCACGATGATCGCGATAACCGCTCACAACTCGGCTCGCGGCGTAGCCAGCACTGAAGAGAATCGCAATAATCAACGTCGCAGCGATCCATCGAAAATCTCGCGCTCGATGCTTTTCGTCTTTCAGGAAATGTGCGGTTTGCACCGCAACCAGCAAACAGAGGGGCGGAATGAGCGGGAAAATTCGGTCGACCCGCTTGGAAGGGATCAGCGACATCACGATAAGACCGCCGAAGCTCCAGCAAATCAGCCAAAGAGTTTCCTGCGAGATCCGTGTTTGATGATCCTCACTCTGCAAACTTGACGGCTTAAAGCCGTCAAGTTTTCGGCGCACGCAAAGATCGACAATCGCCAGTCCAATCATGAGCACGCTCCAGGGCAGAAATTTGTGAAGTAAATGCGGGAGATAGAAAAAGAACGATTGAGCCCGATGGACGTGTGTACCGACTTCGCCAAAACGCGCGAGAAATTCGCGGACGATAACCAGTTCATAAAACCGCGGCACCCAAAGCCATCCGGCGATAACCCAAATCAAGAATATGGCGAGCGACGCCAGCCACGGCCACCAACCGCACCACGCACTGTAGGGCCAGCCGTGCTCGCCACGCCGAAGCCCGTCGGCGAAGGCGGGTCGGCCGCGAGTCACTTGGAAAATCAAAATGCCGGGAAGCAAAAAAGCATAAACGATCGGGCCTTTGATCAACATTCCGGCCGACAGCAAACCAAGCATCAGCCATCGATCCTGCGTTCGCCACGGCTCGCTGGTTCTGATTTTTTCCCAGATTAAAAGTCCGAGCAAAAAAAGGACGAGCGCCAGCGGCATGTCGGAACGAACGAGCGTCGCCAGACGCGGACTCAACAAATTAAAACCGAAAGCCGCGAACGCGACTACGCCGGCAACATTTCCGTAAGCTCGAGAAGCGCTTCGAAACAACATGAACGCAATCAGCGCCGCGCACAGCAGCGAAGGCAGTCGCCAGGCCACATCCCAGGATCGTGTAATCATAAAAATCGCGGCTGAAATCCATCCGGTCAGCGGTGGCTTGGTCGCGAGGCCTTGATCATCGGAGGTGCGCTGGTAAAACCAATGTCCCTCCGTCACCATCTCGTACGAAGTCCACGCCTGCTTCGCCTGATCGTAACCGTCGAGTTCCCACGGCAGGTTCGTGACTGAAAACAAAACCAGCATCAGCGCACCGAGCGCCCAGAATGTTCCCTTTTTCTCTAGCAAATCTTTTGTCATGTCGAGCGAAGTCGAGACATCTCTCAATATTTCAGTTGTTAGTGGAGCGACGCTTCATGTCAGAAATATCAAGAGATTCCTCGACTGCACTTCGCTCCGCTCGGAATGACAAAGCATATGTCGATCTAGGCGATTTCGGCGAGGATCGCTGTCGCGGCTCGCTCGCTCGCGCCCGATTCGCCAAGCTGCACCGCAATCTTGTCGAATTCGGATATCATTCGCTCACGCGCCGTTGGATTATCGAGCAATTGAGCGATGGCTTTGGCCAGATCTTTTGGTCTCGCGCGATGTTGAATGAATTCCGGAACAATTTCTTTATCGGCGAGCACATTCGGCATGCCGAGATATTTTACTTTTACGAGAAGCCGCCCGGCGAAATACGTCGGCCAGGCGACTTTGTAGATCAGCACGAACGGCATTCGAAAATAAGCCGCTTCCAGCGTCGCGCTTCCGGAAGCAACAATTCCGACATAAGCGTGCTGCATGACCTCCGCAGTTTGGCCGACCTTGATCTCAAACCATTGTCGATCCTCTGAGTTCAAAATTCGGGTGATCTCGCGAGCCAATTCATCAGATGCGGCTGCAACTTCGAAACGAAGATTTTGTTTCGATCGACGGAGTTCACGCGTGGTCTCGATCAGAATCGGAAAAATCTTTTTCACTTCTCGCGCACGGCTTCCCGGAAACAAGCCGATCAGGTTCCGATCTCGTTCGATGTCGATCTTCCTTGCCGAGCCATAGCCCTGCGAAGGCTGGCGCTCGCGCAACCGTTCGATCATCGGATGACCGACGAAGATCGTGCGCAATCCACTTTCGTTGTAGAGATCAGCTTCGAAGGGAAAGATGCAGAGCATTAAATCGAGCCAGCGCGCCATTTTTTGGATGCGGCCGCGGTTCCACGCCCACACCTGTGGGCTGATGTAATAAATGACTTTCTGCGACGGCGCCTGCTTCCGCAATGCGCGGGCGAGGCGCAAATTGAATCCCGGATAGTCGATAAGCACCACCGCATCCGGCTTGCTCTTTTCGATCTCGCGCAATGTCGCGTGAAATTGTTTTCGAAAGTAGCCGTAATGTTTGATTACTTCCCACAGCCCGAGCACACCGGACTTGTCGATCCAGTTTTGGAAATTTGTGCCGGCGACGGCTTCCATCTGCGGTCCGCCGCGTCCGATGAAACGAAGATCGACATCAGCGCTGCGCAACGCGCGCATCAAAGCCGCTCCATGATTGTCCGCGCTCGCTTCGCCTGCGACAAAATAAATCGTCTTAGCCACTCGATCCGATTCGCTTCGTAATTTGCACGGCCAGCTCGAGCGCGGCGGTCGCTTGAAATCCGGAGACGCGCGGCTCGCGGCCGGTGCTTGCGCATTCGATGAACGAGACAAGTTGCTGCTTCAACGGTTCCTCGCGTTCGATCGGAACCTTGTCGCGCGTAATCTTTCCCGACTCGCGCCGATAAATCTCGCCGCTTTGTTTTTCGTAATCGAGCGAGAGATAGGCGTCCTGCTGAAAAACGCGGATCTTGCGCATCCGTTCGGGACTGATGCGACTCGAAGTGACATTTGCGACGCAGCCGTTTTCGAAACGAATCCGCGCGTTCGCGATATCTTCGCCGCGACTCAAGACCGGCACGCCGATGGCGTCGATATTCTGCACCGGCGATCGGACGAGATGCAGAATGATCTCGAGATCGTGAATCATCAGATCAAGCACCACGCCAATGTCGGTGCTGCGGTTTGGATAAGGCGAGAGGCGGTGCGCTTCGATAAAGCGCGGATGCGTCAGCCGCGCTTCAAGCGCACTCAAAACCGGATTGAATCGCTCGACGTGGCCGACTTGCAGGACCAATCGATTTCGAGCGGCCAATTCCGCCAGCTCGGTCGCGTGTTGTGGATTCTCCGTGATCGGTTTCTCGACAAGTAAATGCTTGCCTTGCTCTAAGAGTCTGAGCGCGATTTCGTGGTGCGTACTGGTGGGCGTCGCGATCGAAGTCGCGTCGACGAGTTCAGCAAATTCATCGAGCGATTTGGTCGCAGTCGTGCCGTATTTTTTTGCAATCGCGTTCGCCCGCGCAAGATCGATATCATAGATCGCAGTGAAATCCGCGGGCGGGATTTTGGAATAGAGCCGCGCGTGATTGCTTCCAATATGACCAACGCCGACAACGCCAACGCGAAGTTTTTTCATCAAAAGAGTGGCATCACCGGATTGCCGGAGAACCAACCGCGCTCAAAAACGATTTTGTTGGATGCTTCGCGTTCGTTAATTTCGACCATAAGGACCGGTCGCCACCGCATCCGCGGGCCAAAAGGCTGTTGGCCAAATCCTTCGCTTTGTTGTGAAAATACGACCTTCGTTCCGTTCCGGACTAAATTCAGATCTGAAGCTTGTCGGCGCGTCATACCTGCATCGATCAGGGTATGAACAGCTGAACCCCTTCCTTGCATGATCTGCATGAGTATCCACCGTTTCTCCGCCTTTTGAGTTTGCAGTTCTTGAAGACGCTCTACTGATGCGGCCATGTCGCGCAGGTCTCGCTCGGACATAGTCACAAACGATATTGCAGCAATTTTCTCGTTCTCTAAAATTGTGTGACTAGTAACAGCGAGACTGAGCCCGCGCAGCAAAAATGCTGCGCCTATCGCCACGATCAGAGAAAAGACATAGGTCGCACCAAGTCTCGTTTTGCGTTGGTGGATCCAGCCAAAAAATCGCCGCTGCAAGAAGCCTCCTGGTTCCCATGGCAGAAACATCCAAGTTCGCTGTTCCTGTTCGTGGTACACCTCGCCAAAACGGGCCTCCATCCTGCGTTCCTCGCTCCGTGCCAGCAGATAGTAAAACCAAAGCATGTTGACATAAATGATGAGAAGGATGAAGCGCGGCCACGTGATTAGAAGCCCGAGACCGGCAAGCCCAAGAAACAGATATTGAGGATGGCGAATATGCTTGTAAAAACCGTCTTCTACCACGCAACGTTGTGTGAATTTGGCACGGTAAAGTTGGAAAGCACTTAGGACGAAGCCCACCAAACCTAGCAAACAGATCAAATTGCCAATGTTCGGAAGAATTTCTGATGAAAGGTGAGGCAGAAAGAACGCTGGTAGCCACGCCGTGGTCGGAAAACTCAACGGCGCCGCGAGCAGAGGTCGATCGATCGAGTAGTAATAGAGTGCGAACGGCGTGACCATGAAGAGCATTTCCAGCGTGATGAAGAAATAGGCCAGAAACCCCGCCGCCTTTGCGATCAACTTGAACATGGCGTTTGCGCTTAGCGAATCATCGGTAGTTCTTCAGGAACCAGTCGTAAGTGTGGGCGATGCCGTCTCGAAGCGGAATCGTCGGGCTCCAGCCGAGCGCGCTCAGTTTGGAAACATCGAGAAGTTTTCGCGGCGTGCCGTCCGGTTTGGTTTTGTCCCAGGCCAATTCGCCGCCGAAGCCAACCATTTCGAGAAGGTAAAGACAGGCCGACGCGCAATCATCCGCGTGCAAGAATTCGCGGCGCGGCATGCCTGTTCCCCACACCACCAACTCGTGCGCGCCACTCTGCTTCGCTTCGTGCGCTTTTCGCAAAAGCGCCGCCAGCACGTGCGATGTTTCGAGATCGAAGTTGTCGTTCGGCCCGTAAAGGTTCGTCGGCATCGCAGAGATAAAGTTCGCGCCGTACTCGTGAGAAAATGCCTGGCAAAGCTTTACGCCGGCAATTTTTGCGATGGCGTAAGCTTCGTTCGTCGGCTCGAGCGGTCCGGTGAGTAATGCGCTCTCCGGGATCGGTTGCGGCGCGAGCTTGGGATAGATGCACGAGCTACCAAGAAACAGAAGTTTGCGTGCGCCATTCTCGTAGGCCGCGGCGATGACGTTGTTTTGAACGCGCAGATTTTCGAGCAGAAACTCAACCGGGTAATCGTTGTTGGCTTTGATTCCGCCGACTTTTGCAGCCGCGAAAATCACGATCTCCGGTTTCTCTTTCACAAAAAACTTCGCCACCGCGGCGGCGTCGCCAAGATCAAGCTCGCTCCGATCGCGCTTGAGCAAGTTCGTGAAGCCCGACACTTCGAGCGCCTGCGCCAGGGCGCTCCCTACCATGCCCCGGTGACCGGCAACAAAAATCTTGCCTGACTTCTGGATTGGCATACCCGGATTACCATTTTCTTTTTTCCGCATTTACGCAATCCTCACCTTCCTCCGGCCCGCTGGATCGTGCCTCTCGATCCAAAAAGAAGCCGTTCATCGGCGGCTAATTTGTCCCGGGCGAGATCAGGCGGGTGATGTCGAAACGGAGACGGTCCGGCATCCGATCGCCTCTAAACACCACGTCCGGCGCGCGGCTTGCTCCATTTCTGTTCAGCCATGCACGTTTCACCATTAATTGAAAAGAAACGCGACGGACACGCGCTCACCGCGAAAGAAATTGATTCACTGATGGAGGATTTCACGGTTGGCGAAATCCCCGATTACCAGATGAGCGCATGGGCCATGGCTGTCCTGTTTCGCGGCATGACGCCGGCCGAAACGCGGCATCTGACCGACTCGATGATGCGCAGCGGTCGGATCCTGAAATACCCGGAGGGGTCGCCACCGAAGATTGATAAGCAATCAACCGGCGGCGTGGGCGACAAAGTTTCACTTGTCCTCGCGCCATTGCTGGCATGCGATGAAGTCTGGGTGCCGATGATTTCCAGCCGCGGAACCGGCATTACCGGCGGCACGCTCGACAAACTGGAGAGCATCCCAGGGTTTAATGTCAACCTGGATGAAAAACGCGCGCTCAAGCAACTCGATAAGATCGGTGTCTTTATGATCGGGGAAACTGAGGATATTTGTCCGGCCGACAAAAAGCTTTACGCGTTGCGGGATGAGACCGGGACGGTGCCATCGCAGCCGCTCATCGTCGCGAGCATTATGAGCAAGAAGCTCGCGGAAAATCTCGATCGCCTGGTGCTCGACGTTAAATTCGGGACCGGCGCGTTCATGAAAACGAAAGAGGAAGCCGAACAGCTCGCCAAAGCGATGACGAACGTCGGCGAGTCGATGAAAGTAAAAACTTCGTATTTGCTCAATCGGATGGATCAGCCACTCGGACGCGCGGTTGGCAATGCCCTCGAGATCGCCGAGTGCGTGGAGATTTTGCAAGGCGGCGGTCCGCCCGACCTGATCAAGTTGATTATCGACCTGGCCGAGAAAGTTTCCG
>QHPY01000034.1 GCA_003219215.1 Verrucomicrobiota bacterium
GCGCTCTGGTCGCTCAGTTACTTCAAGTCGCGCCTGACGCGGACGTGCTGATGGTCGATGACAATTCGCCCGACGGGACTCTCGCCGCCGCCGAGCAGTTGTTCGGCACGAATCCTCGCTTTTCAAGTCTGCGTCGAACTGGCTCCCGCGGTATTGGGCGCAGTCTTTGGGACGGTTACCGTGTCGCGGTCGAACGCGGTTATTCGCGCGTCGCTCAACTCGACGCCGACTTTTCGCACGACCCGAACATGCTTCCGGCGATGATCAATGCGACTCGCGATGCAGATGTGGTTATTGGATCGCGCTACTGCCGAGGGGGTCGCGTCGCGAATTGGCCATGGCACCGGCGGCTGCTAAGTCGCTTCGCGAACAAGTACGTTGCTCGCGTGGCCGGCGTCACGGTGCGCGACAGCACAAGTGGTTTTCGCTGCTGGACGCGCCGCGCGTTGGAATGTCTGCTGAAAATCGGCGTGACATCGGAAGGCTACGCATTTCAGGTCGAGACGGTTTTCCGCGCGCAACAAGAGGGCCTTCGTATCGTCGAGATTCCAATCACGTTCACGGATCGGCGCGCCGGACACTCGAAAATGTCGGGCAAGGTTATTTTCGAGTCGATGCTAAAGCCATGGCTGCTTCGTCT
Source organism: Verrucomicrobiota bacterium (assembly GCA_003219215.1). Lineage (GTDB taxonomy): Bacteria > Verrucomicrobiota > Verrucomicrobiia > Chthoniobacterales > UBA10450 > AV40. The sequence goes on from QHPY01000034.1 coordinate 641, forward strand.
TGGAAAGTAATTGGCAACGTTATGGCGGTGGCGGAATAATTGCATTGCTGATCCGCTTGTTACGGAACAGCAGATAAGCCCCTCCTTGCCACCAGAGTTCGAAATTTTCTCGCACGATCTGATTCGGTTCGTCCGAACCAAACGCAGTAGATCGATTAAGCTCGTTTAAAAAATCCCATCGCCGGTTCAGGATAACCCAGTCTGCACCGGCAATGTCGGATGCAAGCCGCGAGTGAGGCGCGTTAGCCGAGCCCGGATTCATTTCCAAGAAGTAGGTGGCGGGGCGCAATTGCGGTTCCAGGTAGTAGATGTAGGTGTCGCAATAATTCGTCAGTCGGAGATCTCCGGGTCCAACAAAGAGGCGTTGTCCAGGAATAGAAGCTCTTTCTAATTCCGTGAGCAGTTTATCCGCCTCTTCCGCGGCATAGGGAAATCCGAATGCAAATGGTCTGCCGTGGTGGACAATGAAAATTCCTTTGTCGCCAGGTTCCAGTTGTTCGCCGGTTTTAGTGGCCTGGTGCGGCGCATCCAACCCAAGCGTGACCCGAACACTTCGATAGAAACGCGTAAAAGCCGGAGCGATGAAACCGAGAAAAATAAGCATCGCCAGCGCCGCCGCCAACGCCGCTAGCTTCCGCGGAAAAGCTTTTCTTACCGCCGATGAGAGAATGAGGATCGATAGCGGCAGAAAACTTACAGCCAGAAGAGCAGAATTGAGCGCATGTCCGGGATCGAAACGTTGAAGGGCGTAGTGAATTAAACCGATCCCGAGGAGGCCAACTCCCAAAAGGAGACGGCCCCGTTGGCGGCTGGCGCGGTCGCGGAATTCCACAATGCCGGCGGAAATATTCATGATGCTAGCGCCGATTTGGAGAAAGAGCAGGCACTGCATCTGCCACCCTGCGGCTGAAATTGCCAGGTGGCGGCCGGGATTCAGTTTGAAGACCGGGAAGACAAACAAGCTGTGAAAAATCGGCATCGGCCCAATCATAAGCGTTATCCAGATCAACGGAGACAGCGCGAGCACAATGCCTGCGATAAATCTTAATTTTGCGCTACGCTCCATCGACAGAAAGAGCGGCAACGAAGAGGCGATCAACGCTGGTCCAAAATCACAGCGCCCTAAGAGGGCAATGCCGGCGAGGAGGCCGGCGACAAAACAGCGCCAGCTCGACCTGACATCCGCCATTGCCCAAAGCGAACAGAGCGCGAAGGACAGGCCGGTATACCAGGTATTCGCCCAAAGATCGGTCCCGGCCAAGAGCACGATAGTGAGGATCGCGCAACTGGTTGCGATAAGAGCTCCCCAACGCTGCGCGATTCCGAAAATCGCCAATACGATGAAGATCCGGTACGCTAATCCCACTGCTCGTTCGACAAAAAGGTTCGGACCGAAGCCGGCATAGGCTCCGGCGAGAACCATTGGATTGCCGGGGCCCGTGACCGATTCAAAGTCACGATATGGAAGCTGTCCTTTCAAAATCATCTCGGGGTAAACGAGAACCATCCCTTCATCCATGGGAATGGCTGGCGAGTGAAAAGCCGGCCAAATGCCCAAAGTAAATATTCCGCACAAGGCGATGGCGACTATTAGCTTGCGATAGGGCGCTGGCATCGAGAATTCAACGATTGATTTCCAAGTTACAGCTCAACCAAGGCGTTGATCTTAGCGCGCTGGAGATTTAATCTGAAGGGACATGCCGGAGCGCGCTTACAAGTCGTCGAGCAATGAGAGTGTGCGAATGTTCAAAAGCGACTTCGTGGATTTTTTTTCCCGCGTCCACCCGGCCACGCCGCTGGTTCTTTATCTGCCTCTGATCATGGCCAGCCTTTATTTCGCTCTTCATCAAGCACAATTGTCGATCTTGTCCGTTGTCCTGTGGTTTGGGCTCGGACTCGCCATCTGGACTTTGCTCGAATATGTGATTCACCGCTACGCTTTTCACTACGAGCCAAAGACTCGAATTGGAAAACAGTTTCATTTTGTCGTCCACGGCGTTCACCACGATTATCCGAATGACGCCAAAAGGCTGGTCATGCCGCCGGCGGTAAGCATCCCGCTTGCGATCATTTTTTATGGTTTATTCATTTTCCTGTTCGGCCGCACGGCGCCGGCGATCTGGGCCGGCTTCGCCGGTGGTTACGTTTGCTACGATTCCATTCATTACGCGATCCATCATTTTCCGATGAAAAGCGGCATTTGGAATCGGCTAAAGCAGCACCATTTGCGTCACCATTATCTAGACGATCACGCGGGTTACGGCGTCAGCTCGCCGTTCTGGGATTACGTTTTTCGGACGAATCGTAGGTAGGGCGCAGCCCACCAGGTACACTTAAACCTTGTCGACTGCGCGACGGGAAGTACAATGGCTGCCCCGATATGGAAGCAGGTCGCCCCGGCGACCGATTTGCCATAAGGAATGAACGAAGACCCTGCAAAACTCAGTTTGAGCAATTTCTTGGCGGGTGAAAGCCGCGACCCGTTGCAAGCCCCGCCAAGTTTCACCGCCTGGATGCAGGCCGGCGCGTGGGCGGTTGAACTGTATGAGCCGGAATTGCTCGCCAGTGCGGACGCCCGCACCAGCATTCGATACGACGGCAAATCGCAGCCCGTCATCAATCTTTGTTCCTACAATTATCTCGGCCTCGCCAATCATCCCGAGGTCATCGCGGCGGCGCACGACGCGCTCAATACCCACGGTCTCGGAGCATGCGGTTCGCCCATGCTCTCGGGCATGACCGATCTTCACCGCGAATTGGAATCGCGGATCGCGAAATTTCTCGGTCGCGAGGATGCGATGCTCTTCAACAGCGGATTCGGCGGCGCCCTCGGCACAATCTCGGGGCTGCTCCGCAAGAGCGACGTCGCGATTCTCGATAATCGATCGCACCTGAGTTTGCGTGACGGCGCCGTGCTTTCCCGTTGTCGCACCGAGAAGTTTGAACACAACGACGCGGCATCGCTCGACGCTGCTTTGAGTCACAAGAGCGGACGCCGGCAGCTCGTCATCATAGAGGGAATTTATTCGATGGACGGCGATTTCGGAAAATTGATCGAGCTGACTGACGTCGCGGAGTCGCACGGTGCAAGCGTTTTCATTGACGAAGCGCACTCGGTCCTCGGCTGCGGAAAAAACGGCCGTGGCGCCGCCCAGGAATTCGGAGTGGAAGACCGCGTGCCGCTGATCTACGGCACCTTTTCAAAGGGATTCGGAGCGCTCGGCGGTTTTGTGGCCGGCTCGAAAGAGACCCTGCAATATCTGCGATTTTATGCGCACCCTTACATTTATTCGTGCGCCTTGCCGCCGGTCGTCATCGCGGGTCTACTCAAAGCCCTGGAGATTGCCATTCGCGATGGAGCCGCGTTGAGGAAGGTTCTTTGGGAAAACGCCGACTACTTCCACGAAAAGCTGCGCGAACTCGGCCTCGACACTGGAGCATCGACAACCTACGTGATGCCGATCGTGATCGGCGATCGGGAGCGGATGTATCGACTCGGTCATGAATTGCGGCGACGCGGACTTTGGGTCGCGCCGGTCGATTACCCAGCCGTGCCACAAAATCGAATTTGTTTTCGCGCCTGCGTCACCGCCAAGCATACTCGGGCCGATCTCGACGAAGCTTTAAATATTCTTCAAGACACGCTCGTCCCCGCGGCGCTGCAGAACGCCTGAAGTGGGAAGCGACCTGAGCATAATCTCTCAATCGCCTTCAAAATCTTCGGGGGCGATCGACGGGACCTACAAATCGCGCGAGCTCGAAGGAGTTGTCGATCTTTTCTTCTATCGGCGAGTCGGTTTCCGTCTGGCGCAATTTTTTGCGCGACTGAATTTCACGCCGACCGCAGTTAGTCTCATCGGCGGAGTATTCGGCATCGTCGCCGGCCATCTTTATTTCTATCGCGCTCTTGTCGTCAATCTGATCGGAATGCTTTTTCACGTTGTCGCGAATATTTTCGATAACGCGGATGGTCAGCTCGCTCGGCTCACGAATCAGCAAAGCCGGACCGGACGAATTCTCGATCCAGTTGTCGATCACGTTATTTGGCTGAGCATTTATGTTCATCTCGCGTTGCGTTTGCAGATCGGAGGTTTTTCCGGCGCGATTTGGATACTTGCTCTGGCCGCCGGTCTTAGCCACGGGTTGCAGGCCGGCGCCGCCGACTATTGCCGGAGCGCCTATCTTTATTTTGGAAAGAGCGGAAGCGAGTTCGATTCTACACCGAAACTAAAACGGGAGTACGATGGGTACACTTGGCGCACCGCCGCGTGGCCAAAATTTCTCCTCCGTTTATATCTCAATGCGATGCATGAGCAGGAGCTTCTTCTGCCCGGAGTAAGACGCTTGCGCTGATGACCAATTCGCGAATGCTCGCCTTGTTCGTTTTATTCCTGGTTCGTCAACCGGTCTGGTATTTTTGGCTGGAGCTCAGTGCCGGCAATCTCTTGCTCGTCTATCTTATTATTCGGCAGGAGAGGATATCGCGCTCGCTTATTCGGTTTCTCACGACGCAAAAAGACAGCGCGTGACCGCTCATCCCATATCAGTTGTCGAAGTGCGTTCTCGCTCGGAACGGGATGAATTCATCAAATTTCCCTGGCGGATTTACAAAAACGATCGGGCCTGGGTGCCGCCTCTGATTATCGAGCGAAGGAGCTTTCTCGATCGCAACAAACACCCGTTTTACCAGCACGGCGACGCGGCATTATTTCTGGCGAAACGAGATGACCAGATCGTTGGCCGAATCATGGCGAGCGACGATCCGAACTATAACGCGCTCCACAACTCCAACGTCGGCTGTTTTGGTTTGTTTGAATCGATCGACGATGTCGATGTTGCGAGGGCACTGTTCGAGAGCGCCGCGGACTGGTTACGCCGCCGAGGTCGGACCGAAATCATGGGCCCGATCGATTATTCGACGAACTATGTCTGCGGATTACTAATTGATGGCTTTGAATACCCGCCCACGCTGCTGACCGCGCACAATCCGCCTTATTATGCGCGACTGATCGAAGCGTGTGGTTTCGAAAAGGAAAAAGATTGGTACGCGTGGTGGTTTGTGCCGACGACTCCGTCGCTGGAACGTTTGCGCCCGATCGCGAAAGCGCGCGCCCGAAAACGTTTGGTCAAGATTCGCCCGATTGATCTTCGCCATTTAACTGACGACAGTCGCCGCCTCTCTGCCGTGTTTAACGAAGCTTGGAAAAACAATTGGGGTTTCGTGCCGTTTACCGAGGCCGAAGCGGAACACATGGCGAAAGAGATGCGCCCCGTCATCGATCCACGAATGACATTGATCGCAGAGGTCGACGACGCGCCGGTCGCGTTCGTGATTTGCGTGCCGGACATTAACGTCGCTTTGCGCCACGTGAACGGGAGGTTGACGCGCTTTGGACTACCGATTGGATTGCTGCAGTTGCTTTACCGTCGTTCCAAAATTCGCACGGTGCGTTTTGTTGCATTGGGTGTTGTGGAAAAGTACCGGCGCGCCGGCATTGCCGAGATGCTGGTTCTGCAAGTAATGGAAGAGGGAGTAAGGCGCGGCTTTTCTGGCGAGCTAAGTATGACGCTCGAAGACAATCTGTTGATGAATCGCTTCATCGAAGGGTTGGGCGCATCGAAATATAAAACCTACCGGATTTATCGTCGCCCGATTACTTTATGAATCCGAGCCTCGATCGCATCGTGATTCTGGCGGACGAATCGGCTAATTGGCAAATTGCCGGCCTCGGTCAACTCGACCGGCTGGTTCTCGCGCTTGATGAGTTCGCAAAATCAGCCACGCCGGAGTCAAAGATCGACATCTTCATTTTTTGGAGACCGGACATGGCAATCGAAAAGCGATGGCGCCCGAGCGACCCGAGATTAACGCGGTGCAACATTCTTGAGTTTTCTGAATCTGCGTTGCCCGGGGCCCGCGTTCTCAACACGCGATTGCTCGTGAAACGGAGCGGCCTCGAAACATTCCTCCACGATTCTGCTTCGATCGATCTAGATCACAGCATTGTTAATGAATCGGCACTTTGGGAAAAACTTTGGCGACAATTCGACAATATTTTCCGAGAAGTGCAGGCTCAGCCAGAACGTGAATCGTGGCGTTACGTTCGGCATCGCAGCGACATTCCGCGCTGCGAGCGGTGGCTGCTTCGCGGCAGCGGCAAGTCGCGCGACGGCTTTGTTTCGCGCTATTTGAATCGCCCCATCTCGCGCGCTGTTAGTCAGCTCCTTCTGAAAACGTCGTTGACTCCAAATGTTTGGACGTTGCTGATCACGCTGTTTCCGGTGATCGGTTTTCTATTTCTGATTCGTGGCGATTATTTCGGTTTCCTCGTCGGCGCCGCCCTTTATCAGGTCCATAGCATTCTTGACGGTTGCGACGGCGAAATAGCGCGCGCCAAATATCTGGATTCGAAAAAAGGACCCGGCTTGGACGCGCTCGGCGATTTGATTGCGCTTCTCCTTTTCTCGCTTGGCCTTGGCCTCGGTCTTTTTGGCGAATCGGTTGGATTTGGAGTGGCGGCATTCATTTATCTCGGGGAAAGCATTCTTTCGTCTCTCTTTATCGCGGGTCGGCTCGGCCCTCATGCTTTCGATCTTCTCCGTCGAGGTCCGGATGCGGTTGTTTCCTCCGAGCATGACGAATCGCTCCGTGCTTCGGGCGGGAGAATTTTTGGCGTAAAGCTTACCTCTTTGGCGTTCGAATTAACAAAGCGGGACGTCGTCTTTTTAACTTTTCTTGTTTTGGCCGCACTTGGTTTGGCGCAATGGATCCTGCATCTGCTTTTTGTTTACGCGGTCGCTACGATGATCCTTTTGCGACGTGGCCGCGTCGCGCGGCCTGAACGCGACCCGGCGGCTATTTAAAAATGCGCACGGCCTTCTCCGCTTGCGTTAGCATTTCTGGTGTGTCGATGTCCTGCCACCAGGCGTTGCCAATATCGATCGCACGAACTTTTCCATCGGCCGCCATCGCGCGCACGCCATCGGCTAGACTGCAATCGCCATCGCGCTTCGCCCGCTTGAGATACTTGAAGATTTCCGGCGGACAGACAAACAGGCCGGTATCGATAGCGTCGTAGTCTGTGAGATTCTTGCCGATTGCCACGACGCGATCTCCCTTGGTTTTGATTTTCATTGCGTCCACGACATCAAAAATGGCGTTGAGTTTCCGATCCACTGCCACGTTCAACGCATTCGGATCGGCGTTGTGGATTGCAAGATCCACAATCGCGGGGTCAAAAAGATGATCGCCCATCGTGAGAAGAAATGGCGAACGCACCTGTTTTGCCACGATCAGGAGAGAGATGCCATTTTGCTTTTGCCAGTGTGGATTGTGGATCGCGTGCAGCTTTATGCCGGTCGGCACCAACGGTCTCAAGCCGGCCAGGAGCGCGTCGCTGTTTGAACCCGTCACGGCGTGCACAGTTTTGATGCCCGCTTTTTCTAAGGACTCGATGGTGTAAGAAAAAACAGGCCGCCCGGCAATTTGAATCAACGGCTTCGGCAAATTGTTTCCGATAGCTTGCAAACGGGAGCCGGACCCAGCCATCAAAATTACCGTGTCGGTGATCAATTTTTTCGATGTCGATCCAGGCTGCGTCATCTCGGTAATACGATTTGTTCGCGAATCGCTCCATGATAGGATGTCGCTCTTATTTTAGCGAATGTTCATGAGCCGGCGGCAAGCACGATTCATTAGACAAACACTGGCCACCGGTCGTCGAGCGGACAATAACCGAGTGATTGCATCGCTCACTACGCTCCCAGATCGCATTTTCAATCTCGAGCCGACGGTACATTGTCTCCTGAATCAAACCCGGCCGCCGGATGAAATTGTTTTGTCCATTCCAGAATTTTCCGTTCGCCAAAAGCGGCCCTACTCGATTCCGAAATATCTGAGTCAGTTTCCCACGCTGCGAATTGTGCCGTGCAAAACCGATTGGGGGCCGGCCACAAAATTCATTCCCCTGGTTCAGGAAGAATTGGCCGCGGGACGCGCTGATACTCTCATCATGGTGGTGGATGACGATCGAATCTATCCGCGCGACGCGCTTGAGACCTATCTCCACTACCATGAACAATTCCCGAATGCGGCGCTTTGTTTCCGCGGCGGCCCGATGCCAAGAAATTTCTATTGGTTTTTGCCAAAACTTTTTCTTGGCAGTCGGCTGCGTAAAGCGAAACGCGTCGCTGTGATCACAGGTTGCGGCAGTTATCTCATTCAGCCGCGTTTTTTTGATTCGGCGCTTTGGAATTATTCCGACGCGCCGGCGAGCGCCTTTTACATGGACGATATCTGGATCAGCGGAAATCTGGATCGCCGCGGCGTCGAGAAATATGTCGTGCCGACGTCAGCGATGATGCGGACTGCGCGTCAACAAGCCGGAACCATGTCGTTGCATCGCGTGCCGTGGGGTCGCACTTATCACAACAACGAAGTCGTCGAATATTTTCGCGATACCTGGAATGTGTTTTCGTCGCGTTGGACGATGTGGCTGTCGATCTTTCCCAGATTAATTCACTTCGTTCGACCCAACCCCGAAACTAAATCCCGTAATATCTCTTCAACCCCCAGACGCGAAGGCGCTGCGGCAAAAATCGGAAAATAAATGGCGCGACCTTTGCTTGGAACACGTCGCCGACCGTTATGCGCGACGGCGGACTTTTCGAGTCGATCAACTGCAGCACGTGTTTTGCAACCAGTTCCGGTTTCGGCGCGTTTGTCATGTTGCGATCGACCGTCGTCCAGGTCCTCGCGACTCGCTTTTCGTAGCGTGGATCGTTTTGTGAACTTCTCGTGACCGCGTTGTTGAAGGCGGTGGAAATATCCGCGGGCTGAAGATCGACAATTTGGATCCTCGCGTCGGGCAGCTCGAGTTGGATCGACATCGTGAAGGCCGCCATCGCTGCTTTGGCGGCGTTATATGCGGCCATGAACGGCACCGGCAATCGCGACGCCAGCGAGGTGACGTTGATGATCAGGCCTTGTCCGCGGGCGCGCATCACTGCCAGCGCCAGGCGCATCAGTTGAAGATGGCTAAATACGAGAACTTGAAACTGTTTTTGAATTTCCTGCTCGGAAAGATGTTCGGCCGGACCGAAGTGACCCCTGCCCGCGTTATTGATCACGACGTCGAAATAACCCGCTCCCAAGTGCGCGCTTTTAAATGCTTCCTCGATTGAACGCGAATTTGATAAATCGAGCAGGACTGGATGCAATCGGGGCAACTGTTCAAGACGAATGAGATTGCGCGACGTGCCCCAAACTTCGTCTCCACGCGCGATGAGCGATTGCGCGATGGCAAGGCCAATTCCGGAGCTCGCTCCCGTTAGGAAGACTTTCTTCATCGCTGCGTTTCGGATCGTTTCTGCTCAAAGGTTAAAGTTCGTAGGCGGCACTTGCACGAATTGTTTTCCCGTGAATGGATGTCGATCTTGTTATGGCAGTTGACGTTCTTCCCGTCGCGTCGGCTAAGACGCCTAGTCAAAACCTCTATCGCCAGCGCCGGCGCGCGGTCGGCGTTGCCGGTCTTATTGTATTTGCCTTTGCTGGTTGGCTTGCCTTGGAGATACCAAAGGGAATTCTCGCCCAGACGGACGAGTTGCTTACAGCGGAACGGACACGCGAGATGCTGATGACTGAACCGTGGGTCGTTCATTATAATTTCGAGCGATCGTTCGAAAAACCGCCTTTGCAGTATTGGTTGACTAGTTTGACACTACCCCGCTTTGAAAACCGGGCGGTGGCCGTTCGCATTTGGCCTCTGGTTTATGCCAGTCTTACTGCAATTGTGCTTGGATGGTTAGCCTTCCTGGTCCATCCCACCCGGCCCTGGCTCATTGCGATTAGCGTCGCGATGCTGGTTTCGTGTCCGCTTTTTTCGACGGAGGCAAGCCGCGGCATGCTGGACATCGGGCTGACCTTCTTTACCACGCTGGCGATTGTTTTCTCCGAACTCGCGCGCAAACGGCCGTCATGGTGGTTGGCAGTCGCGGTCGTATGCTGGCTTGGCAGTTTGCAAAAGTTTCCGCTGCCTTTCTTAGTTTGGGTCCTCATCGTGCTCGTGCGGCTGACGAGTCGCGACGAGCGCACCCGTCTGCGAGGTGGAATGGTCTGGCTTATTGGCAGCATGCTTCTCGCGGTTGCCGCCATGTCGATTTGGCCGTTGCTACAACTTCTAAAGTATGAGATGCCCGTTTGGAGTCTCTATCACCAGGAAGTCGTAGTCTGGCTTGGCCCGGAGGGATTAGGCAGGCGACCCTACTTTGCGGTTCCACTTGGCCTGATCTTGGCCGGCGGTCTCGGCGGCTTATTCCTATTGCTTGCCCCGTTCATGAATTTATTTTCCAAGAGAGAAAAATCGCTGCCAGCGGTGCGCGAAATCGCGCTCGTTAGTTTGGCGGTGATCGCGCTGACCATAGTATCCAATTTTCGCGGTGTTCGTTACATCCTGCCGATTCTGCCCAGCCTCTGTTTTCTGCTGGCGCTAGTTTTTTATAGATTTTTGGAGCAGGGATCGGTAGTTCGCCGTCGCACCATCATCGCTCTAGTGGTGCTGATATCAGCCGGTCTCGTGCAGGCAAAGTTACAGATAGTTCTGCGTCAGAAAGATGTGGCCAATGAAAAAGTGATCGCTGAAAAACTCGGTGCGTTGCAACAACCGGGAACAAAGACAGTGCTAATTAAAGCCATCCATACCGGAGGAGACCTGATGTGGGATTCGTTCTATCTCTTCCATGGAAACTTCCGATTTCCGGTGACAAAATACACCGTCGATGAAATTCGCAGCGACCCGCCTAAACCTCCCGTGATCGGCGCCTGCGTTGCCCGCGATTTTTCTGTCGTCCGAGAAGTATATCCGACCGTCCAGGTGCAACTCACCCGGGCCCAATTCATCTGCTGGCAGGTAGACACCGAGTGATACCGCGCGGCTGAACATCAATGCAATGAGCCCGTCGGACTTACAAGAGACGCAACAAAAAGTGGTGCCAGCAGGTGCGACCCAGGTAACCCCAATCATTGTGGCGTTGCTGCGGCGATGCTTTCCTCAATGGCTAGTGCGGGACATCCTGGCTCCGCTTGCTGTCAGTCGGGTGGCCTTGATTATCGTCGCGTGGCTTGGCCTTCATCTTCTGCAAGTCCGTTTAAATGGGACCAAATGGGAAGTGGCGAGTAATGGCTACGGGCAGATCGTGGCGGAACATCTTTCGCCAAATTCTCATCCATTTATTAACATGTGGGCTCGATGGGATGGCGGATGGTATCTCGACATCGCGCAGCACGGTTATTCCTTTGTCCCTGCAAAACAATCCAACGTAGTTTTTTTCCCGCTCTATCCGGACCTGATTCGAGCAGTGCAGTACGTCATTCCGCTGCGCAGCGATGCCGGATGGCTCTTAGTCGGAATCATTGTGTCAAACGCCGCTTTGCTTTTCGCACTGATTTATCTCTACCAGCTCGTGCGTTTGGATTTTGACCGACGCACAGCGGCCCGGGTAGTTCTTTATCTCTGTATCTTTCCCACGACTCTGTTTTTGTCGGCGGTTTACTCTGAGTCTTTGTTCCTCGGCCTCGCTGTAAGCGCCTTCTATTATGCGCGTGCCGGTCGATGGATTATTGTTGGCATCCTAGCCGCCGCCGCTGCATTGTGCCGACCTCCCGGGGTCCTGCTCGTTGCTCCTTTGGCGTTTGAATATTTATCTCAGAAAGAATTTCAATGGCAGCGGGTAAAGGCCGATTGCCTCGCATTACTTCTTGCCCCACTGGCCCTGGCAGGTCACCTCACTTTTCTGAGATGGCGATTCGGAGATTGGAATATCCTGTCGAAAGCACAAACCATGGAAGGCTGGAACCGCCGCTTAACGCTGCCATGGGACACGCTCTTGCACTCTTTCCCTGGCCTGAATTCACTCAAAGGATTCCATGGTGCGTTTGAGTTTTTCTTCACCTTGGCATTGCTTGGCTTGGCGATCTTCGGCTGTTTTCGCTTACGGCTGAGTTACTCGATTTATGCCGCTGTTTCGCTGGTGTTTATTATCTCGTGGGGAGAACTGCGTTCCGCGCCGCGATTTGGCCTCGTCATCTTCCCGGCCATAATCGCGCTCGCTTTACTGGGACACAACAACCCGTTCAACCGCGCCTATCTCGTTTTTTCCACGATCTTGGCCCTAGTGTCGATGGTGGTATTTTCGCAATGGGGATGGGTCGCCTGATGCCGCTCGCGGACAAGCACCTTTTAGAGCCGAAAAGGCTTCTGCGAAGGTGTCATTACCCTTAATGAATCTTTTCATCGACGTAACGAACTCGTGCCGATCTCCGCGCAACACTGGGATGCAACGAATGACACGCCGGCTTTTTGCTGAACTGGAGCAGCGCATGTCCGTGACGCCTATTTGCTGGAATCGTCTCGGACACTTCTATCATCGCCTGGGGGATCGCGAATCCGTTTATCTCCGAACACCTTTCCAAGGTTACGGCCGCGCGGTGGCGTTGCCGGAATTTCGCGGCGAAAAATTTCCCGGCGAACTACGACGTCTTCTTCGCCGCCGGCCGGTCGATCTTTCGGCGGAGTTAAGTGGCGGCGATGTTTTTCTTGCTCCGGATTTTTTTGGGGATTCGCGCAGGCAAAAATTGCCGGAGATCATTCGCAAAAATGGAATGCGTGCCGTCGCCATCTTTCACGATGCGGCGATGGAGCGGCTTGGTCTTCATGCGCGCCGCAGCACGCAGAAATTTCGCGACTACTTGCAAGCGCTCGCGTTTTTCAATCGCGTGCTCTGCATCTCGCAGCAATCGAGAAATGATCTGCTCAGTTTCTGGCGCGAATACGGAATTCGCGATTTGCCAGAAACTTTCGTTGAAAGTTGGCCGCTGGAATTCGACGAGGTCGAACGCGGCTCAACAGACATGGCGAGCAAATCTCAGAGCGTGTTTTGCGTCAGCACATTCGTTCCGCGCAAGAACCATCTGGCGCTTTTAGACGCGGCCGAGAATGTGTGGTCGAACGGTCTCGCTTTCGAATTGAAACTGGTTGGCGCGTGGGCTGGCAACTGGCCTGTGCTCCGCAAAATCCGCGCTCTGCGCGCCAAAGGCAGATCTCTCGCCTGGCTCAAACACGTCGACGATCAAACCCTGCACGCGCTTTATCGCGAATGCGCGTTCACCGTTTATCCGTCGTTGATGGAAGGCTTCGGGCTTCCGATTGCCGAAAGTCTCTGGCACGGGAAACCGTGTGTTTGCGGCGGCAACGGCGCGCTCGGCGAAGTCGCGCGCGGCGGCGGCTGCCTGATTGTTGATCAAACCAGCGTCGACGCGCTAGCAGAAGGGATTAAAACTTTATTGTTAGATGGACCACTCTACTCGCGGCTGTCCGCAGAAGCCCGCGCTCGAAAATTCCGCTCCTGGTCCGATTACGTCGATAAATTTTTGACGCATCTGAACGCACGCAGCAACAACGCTGCCCGCGTGCCGATATCACACTGAGATTCGTTGCCCGTGCGGATGGCTGACGATGATGCGGCCGTCTTTCATTTCGTGGACCCAATCGCAGGCATCGGCGATGAAACGGTTGTGCGTGACGAGCAGGAGCGCTTTCTCGCGCTCGCGCACGAGGTCCGCCAATAATTCAAACGCGCGCTGAGAGTTTCCGGTGTCGAGATTTCCAGTCGGCTCGTCTGCAAGAATGACATGAGGATCATTTGCCAGGGCGCGCGCGATCGCCACGCGCTGTTGTTCGCCGCCGGAAAGATGGCGGCTTTGGCGCCGCAATTTGTCGCCAAGATCGACAGCCTCGAGCAACGCGGCCGCGCGTTCGTGCATTTCGGTTTCGTTCATTTGACCGAGACGGCGCATCGGGATCATGACGTTTTCGTGCGCGCTAAAGTCCTCCATTAAAAAATGGAATTGGAAAATGAAACCGATCAGTTCGTTCCGCCGGCGGGCGAGTTCCTGATCGTTTAAATGTGAAATTGGCGAGGCCCCGATCTCAACCGAGCCGGCGTCGGGTTCGTCGAGGAGACCAAGGATGTAGAGCAGCGTGCTCTTGCCGCAGCCAGACGGCCCGACGACGGCGTGAATGCTTCCGGATTCAACGTCGAGCGAAACGCCACGTAATGCGTGCACGCGCGATTCCTCTTCGCCGAGATAACGTTCGATGTCGCGGCAACTGAGTGAAAGCTCGCCTTTCATAAACTCGATCCGCGTAAAGTGTCCACCGGCTGAAGTTGCGCGGCCCGGTGCGCTGGCACGTAACTGGCGATGAAGATGGCGACGATCGCGAGCAGCGTTGCCCAAAGATAATGTCGCCAATCCCAAACTACCAAGAAATGGTTGGTGTAAAGCAACCCGCGAATATGTATTGGAACCTTCGAAATTCCCCACGTCAGCAACGCCCCGAGAATGCAGCCGCCGAGCGAACCGACCCCGGCGATGAGCGCACCCTGCCATAGAAAAATCGCGGAGATGTCGATCCTCCGGTAGCCCATCGAACGCAGGATCGCGATTTCACGGACTTTCGAAAGCACGGACATCGTCAGCACGTTAAAAATCCCGAAACCGGCTAGGAGGATGATGAGTGAAACGGTGATGGCAGCGGACATTCGCAAGGTGGAAAAGATTTGCAGGTTTCCTTCCTCGCGCTCCTGCCAGCTCTGAGCCGCATGCTGAAAAAGATTTTCAAAATGGCTCGCCAGCGCCGGCGCGCGGTCCGGATCGCGTAATTTATAAATGATCATCGACGCTTCGTACGGTTTCTTGAGCAACCGCTGGGCGACGCGCGCGTGCGCGTAAACGCGGCTGGAATCGATGGTGCCCACGCCACTGCGCGCGATGGCAGCGACGTTGAAGCGCCAATATTCGCCGCCGGGCGAGAGCAATTGAACGGTATCGCCCGGCCTGACCTCGAGTACATCGGCGAGTCTGTAGCCGACAATCACGCTGGTCGTGTTGTTCCGAAAGTCGTCGAACGAGCCATCTACAATTTGCTTGGCCAGATCCGTCGTGCGCAGATGCGGGGTCGGATCAATTCCAAAAAGATCGGCCGTGGTCGTTTCGAATCCCGCGCGTGCGCTAATTGTTCCGTGAAGCACGGGCGAGCAGGCGACAACATTGGAAAATTGCCGGCTGACTCGCATGAGTTCGCCGACGTTCGTGATTCCTTCGAAATAATTTCGGTGCGCAGGCGCGTTGCTCGCCGACCGGGCCGAGACGACCATTCCTTCATAACGCGGTTGAAATCGCGAACGCAAAACCAGCGCGCCGTTGCTGCCAATGGTTGAGTTAATGAAAAATTGGGCGAAGCCCTGCGTTTGTGCCTGGGTGCAAATAAAAATCCCAACGCCGAAAACCACGCCGACGAGGCTGAGCAACAATGCGCGTTTGCGGTGCGTCGCAAAACGCAGCGCAATGTAAAGCGGCGCGGTCATTTCTTCGAAACGTCAACTCGCCGCTGCCGCACCGGTTGACCCGGGCGTAATCGATCCTGGTCTGCAACAACAACGCGATCGCCGGTCGCGACCCCGCTCAATGCTTCCGCGAAATCGAGTGTGCGAAAACCGACTTTGATCGTTCGCCGCTGCACGATCCCGCGTTTCAGGACTAATGCTTGATCTACCAGCAGCGCGCGAGTGGGCAGGAGCAGCGCGTTTTCATGCGTACCGGTGATGATGTTCATTTCGCCGGTCATTCCGGCCATCAAATTGTCCGGCGGCTTTTCCATTTCCAAAATGACGGTGTAACGCTGCGTGTCCGGATCGGCCGCGGGCTGAATCGACGAGACGTGGGCGGCAAAAGTCTGCGTGCGATAGGCGTAGAGTTGCACCTTCGCCTTCATTTCGGGTTTCACTTCACCGACGTCTTCTTCGTTCACTTCGCCGCGGACGTAAGTTTTGCGCGATGAAACCGTGAACAATTGATTTCCTTCCGCTACCAGTTCGCCGTCAATAGTCGAGACCGCGCCAAGTAAACCATCCATCGGCGCGCGAATGCCCGAGTTGCGCATCTGCGCCTCCAATTTTTTGCGGCTTTCATCCAACGCCTGAAGATTCCGATCTCGCTCGATCCGCTCGTTTTCAAGCGCGCCCCGCAATCGGTTCGCTTCGCTCTTCGCTTTTTCGTAATCGACGGCCGGAACGTTGCCGAATGCGACGACTTGCTCGAGCCGATGCAAATTGTCTTCGGCCGCTTTAAGCAATTCTTCCGACGGCAGCGGCAGTTTCGCTCGTTCGGTCGCCGCCTGTAGATCGGCGCGTGCCTGCTTCAATTGGCGCGCCGTCGTTTCGTCGGCGATGCTTGCGAGCAACTCGCCTTTGGTCACGCTTTTGCCAATTGCGCCGCGACCGGCGGAAAATTCTTCAGCCAGCTGGATAAAACCGGAATTCTGCGCCCGAACGTGGACCACAAATGCAGGCTCGATCCGGACCGTGCCGTAAACCGCAGAGATCGCCGTGCCGCGGCGGACGGTGGCTACTTCGGCCACCGGCATGAAAAAATAATAGGCCACGCCGCAAATGAGGATAAGCAGCGCAACGACGACCCACCAAACCCGCCTGGATTCCGGCACCTTCAAGGACTGCAACTAATGCATATCTTCGGCGAATTGGAAGTAACGCCCGGTGGTGCGGTCCCATTCCGCCAGGGCGACGTTGTGAAGATAACTCGCCTCCAGCAATCCGCTTTGAGTTTTCAGATGACTGCCTTCGGCGAGGCGATATTCCAATTGTGAGGCGAGGCCGCTGCCGAGATTTTGTTGAACAGCGGCCGCCGTTTGTTCGGCGGTATCGGTCCCAGCCGCGAACGATTTGTGGCGCGCGTCGATGCCGGCCAGTTCATTGCGAATGCGGGCAAGGTCGCGACCGACGCTCGCTTCCAATTTTTGCAATTCAACTTCGTTGATCTCGCGCACCTTGCGCGCTTTGAGGACCGCGCCGCCGACTTTACCATTGTCGATCACCTGCCAGCTGTAAGCGGCGCCTTCGCGAATTTCCGATCCAATGAAATCCTGCGTCCGACTGGTCGAACCTTCGCGGTGAATTCCGGAGACGGGAATGTAATCGCCGGTCACGCTGCCGGCCGCGCTCGGATAATAGCCGGCGGCGATGATGCGCTCATCTTCGTTCGCCGCGCGAACGAGCAGCCGCGCGAGTTTGATGTCGGTCCGGCGCTCCAACGCCTCCGCGGTTTCAGCGTTAAGATCGACATCCATCGGCGCGAACGATAGTTCGCCGTCTGGACTGGGAAGTGCGGCGTTGGACTTGAGGTCAATCGCCATCATTTGCGCCAGTTGCAACTGCGCCGCGCTATAAGCACGACGTGAATTTTCCACCAACGGATCGAGCTCGCGCGCTTCGACAGTCGCGGTCGTAAACGCGCTCCGATCAACCAGGCCGGCTTGATAGCGATCGCCTTGGCTAGCCATGTTTTCGTTCAAATGTTGTCGCTGCTTCTCGCGCACCGACACCAGCTCGCGATTGTAAACCGCGGAATAAAACGCGAGCCGGGCGGCGTGTAATTGTTGCTCAATCGCAAGATTTAGTTGCTGTTGCGCGATCAAAACCTCGACATTTCCGCGCCGAAGCGACGGTGGAATCGCCGCGTTGATAAGGGGTTGGGTGAACGAGCCGCGTGCGAAACCGAAGATTTTCGTCGAAGTCGAACCCGCGCGGTCTCCACCTTGCACGCCAGCGGGCACATTCACTTTTACATTTGGCCACACAATCGAGCGAAGAATGAGTCGACGCCCCGCCGCCTGTTCCAGGTTCGCTTTTGCCTGCTGAATCGCCGGATTTTTTTCCAGCGTCGTGTTTAGGACGCCGTCCAGGGTAATCCCCGGCGCAGTCGGCAAGATCGACATCAATAAGATCGCAGTGGCGAATTTTGATCTCATTGCTGGGTCAACTTTGCGGGCGGTTGCGCCAGATCGAGCGCCTGTTTTTCGTTCCGCGGTTTCAAACGGTTCGAAGCGAAGTCGAGCGCTTCGGGTGTGCTGCCGCAGGCACGCGAGAGCCGGGCCAGCGCGACATTGTGCAGATAAATCGCGCTTAAACGCGTCGTCCGCGTGCGGGTGACATCGGCCGCAGCCTGCAAGATATCGAGCTGCGTTCCCAAACCGGCGGCGAGATTTGTTTTGGCAATTTCGAGAGATTCGTCCGCCGTCTGCACGCTTTTCGTTTCCGTTTCGAGAACGTTCTCGCCTTGTTGAAGATCGAGAAACGCGCTCCGCACTTCGGAGGCGACCGCGCGCCGTGCGGCTTCGAGTGCTGCGACCGCCGCGTCGCGGCGCGCGTGGGTGGCCTGCATCCGGCCTTTGGTCGCGAACCCGTCGAAAAGATGCCACGTCGCATTTACGCCCGCGATATACCCGTGATTGAATTCAGGGCCGACCACTGGGTCGCGCTCGTTGTAAACTTCATAGCCGGAAAAAAGTTGAACGTGTGGAAGAAGCTCGCTTCGGTCGACCCGATATTGTCGATCCTCAATCGCGACGTCGATTTGGCGCGCTTTGATTTCGGCCCGGTTCACATCGGCGCGACCAAGACATTCGTTCAGGTCGGGATGGAGGGCTGCGTATTGTAATTGTCCGGCCACTTCGAAACGGGGCTGGTCTGGATTCGAGCGAAAATCGATTCCGAAAAGTTCGCCCAGCCGAAGATACGAATTGGTAAGCTGCGTTTTGGCGTTGGCCAGCTCCGGCTGCTCGTTGTCCAGCGCCACTTGGGCGCGGCGGACGTTTAACGTTCCAACAATTCCGGCGCGCAATCGTTCCTCCTGCGTTTTCAATTCCTCATCCAGAACTCGCACCGAATTCTCCCGCACCCGCACTTTGGCTCTGTTTAAGAGCACGTCGTTAAACCCAACCCGCACATCCATCGCCACTTTGTTCCTCACTTCTTCGAGCTGGCACCGCTGCTTTTCTACAATCAACTCGGCAATGCCCACCTGGTTGGAAACCGCGCCACCGGTGTAAACATTTTCGAGCGCTCGCACCGAGGCGTTGTAATCCTCCTCCCGGAGCCGGGTGCTGGTTTGGGTTTGTCGCTTGTCGGCGAATCCGGACGAAATCACCGACGGCAAATAACCCGAGCGCGCTTCGATCAATCCGCCTCGCGCCGCTTCCACTTTTTTGCGCGCGATAATGATCTCCGGATTTTGGGCATCGGCCAGGGCCACGCCTTGTTCGATCTCATAACTCGGCGGCTCGGCCCGCACGTTGCCGAAGAGTCCGATGGCGAGCAAAGCCACTATGAAAATCGGTATCTGGCCGGCCGAGCGGTGTTTCCTAACGAGTGTCCTCAAAATTGCTTGCATGCTAACGCGGACTACGCCACTTTCCACGCTCAAATCGGGCGAGGGCTCCGCCTCGGACGATACCCTACATACCACTGGTCGCCTTAACTTTAATGCTTTCAAACTTATTACATTGCATCTTGCCCCAAGCCCTTCGCTGCGGGTAGGATTTCTTTTTTCCCATGAGAAAAATCCGTATCGCCATCGTCGGGGTGGGCAACTGTGCCAGTTCGCTCGTCCAGGGTATCAATTTCTACCGCGGCTCCTCCGCCAATGGCACCGGCGTCGGCCTGATGCACAAGCAAATCGCCTCGTATCGGCCGGGGGACATTGAGGTTGTGGCCGCATTCGACATCGACCGCCGCAAAGTCGGGCTCGACGTCAGCAAAGCCATTTTCGCCCCGCCCAATTGCACCCAGGTTTTCTGCGACAAGGTCAGCCTGACCGGCGCGATCGTGAAAATGGGCTGCGTCTTCGACAGTTTTGCGCCGCACATGGCCGACCACGATCCGCTCCGCACTTTTCTGCCGTTGGAGAAAGAATCCACCCGCGAACAAATTATCTCCGAGCTGAAGGATTCCGCCACCGAGATCATGGTCAATTATCTGCCGGTCGGCTCCGATGAGGCGGCGCGCTTTTACGCCAGCTGCGCGCTCGAGGCGGGAGTAGCGTTTGTAAACAACATTCCCGTTTTCATCGCCAGCGATCCGATTTGGGCAAAACGGTTTGCCGACAAAAACTTGCCGGTCATCGGCGACGACATCAAATCGCAATTGGGCGCGACTGTGCTCCACCGCACGATTGTCGATCTTTTCCGGAAGCGCGGTGTTAAAGTCGAGCGCACTTACCAGCTCAACACCGGCGGCAATACCGATTTTCTCAACATGCTCAGCCGGACCCGGCTCACCTCGAAGAAAACGTCCAAGACCGAAGCGGTGCAATCAGTCATGAGCGAACGTTTGGCCGACGAGAACATTCACATCGGCCCGAGCGATTACGTGCCGTGGCAGCTCGACAACAAAGTTGCGTTCATTCGGGTGGAAGGCCGCCTTTTTGGCGATGTGCCGATGGAACTCGACGTCAAACTTTCGGTCGAAGATTCGCCCAACTCGGCCGGCATCGCGATCGACGCCATCCGCTGCTGCAAACTCGCGCTCGATCGCGGGATCGGCGGCGTCCTCAATTCGCCCTCCGCCTATTTTTCCAAGCACCCGCCCGTCCAGATGAGCGACGACGAAGCTTACCGCTGCGTCGAACAATTCATCCGCGGCGAGCGCGACCGCTGACGCACAAGATCGGTTATGGAATCCCTCCGTCCGGAAATAGACGAACAATTCTTCGTCTAATTCTCGTTCGGTCTGCGCATGCGACTGCGATCACTCCGCCAAGTTGTTGCCATCGCACTCGCGGCTGTTGTCGCAGCCTCGGTGGCTGAACAAAAGGCAGCGGACTTGCCACAGCGTCGCAAGATTCCGCTGCAGCAAATTTTGCAGAATCGAGACCTGAAGAAGTATGATGACGGAGGCGAATTTTCATCGGTCTCTTTCCGCGATCACGGGAAGCTGCCAAACATTACCGCGCTTCGCGTCTTTATTTGGACGCACTGGGAGCAAAAGAAGTTCGGCTACGTGCGACTTGCTTTGACCGGCATCGATAACACAAACACATCGTATATCTTCATAGAACCACGCGAAGACGGTCGCTGGCACATCGCCTGGCGCCGCGTGAATGAACAAGGTCTTATACC
>QHPY01000035.1 GCA_003219215.1 Verrucomicrobiota bacterium
AAATTTTCTGGTCGAGGTCGCGTTCTTTCTCGTCATCGCCGCCATTCTTGCGGCGACGTTCATCAGCGGCGCGCGTGCGATCATTCATTTCTTGAATCTTCCCGCCGCTTGAGGCTGACCCGACTGGAGAACATGGACATGACAAAAGCGGTTCGGTTCGCGCCGGCCTCAATCGCCTTTTGTTTGCTGCTGAGTTGTCGCCCGGCGGTCGATCGAACATTGGAGGAAATGATTGATCACAGCTATCCAATCGAGCCAACCGCGACTCTCAGAGTGACTAATCGCGATGGTTCCATTCGCGTTTACGCCGCTGGCGCCGAAACACGCGACGTCCGAGTTGAAGCGATTAAAAAAGCGTACCGCGCTGACCGGCTGAAAGCGATTTCGGTCCAGATATCAGCGGGGCCGAATTTAATTTCCATCGAAACAATTTATCCGACAGATTCAGAGGCAGGATTCTCCGACCGATCCGGCACAGTCGATTATGTGATTGTTGTTCCGCAAACAATTCGCATTTCAAACTTGGAATTGATCAACGGCGAAGTACAACTTGAGGGGATGCGCAGCAAAGAGGCGCACGCGCAATTAGGCAGTGGCCGATTGTTCGCGCATAACTGCTTCGGCAATCTCGATCTCAGGCTCAAGACCGGCAATCTCGCGATCGCTTACGATTGGTGGGAGGAACGTGAGTTCTCAATCCACGCCGCCATCCAAAATGGCAACGCTTCCGCTTACATTCCAAGCGACGCCGCATTTCATCTCGTCGCGCACACGGCTACTGGAAAAATCGCCAATGATTTTGCGGAGAAGGAGCAGCGACATGCCGAGCCGATCAACACGGTCGACATGTTAGTCGCCGGCGGCGGCAAAACGACCTTTGAGTTCGAAGCACAAGATGGCAACGTCAAGATTACCGGACATAATCCATAACCAAATCGTCTACGATGCCTTCGTTCGATATTCTTTCTGAAGTCGATGAACAGGAAATCGATAACGCGCTCAATCAGGCGCGGAAAGAACTCGTCACCCGTTTCGATCTCAAAGATGCCAAGACTGAGATTGTTCAAGAAAAGGACAAGATTGTGCTCTTGGCCGATGACGCCGCCCATTTGAGGGCACTCCGCGAGATTGTGATTGGCAAACTTTCCAAGCGGGGTGTCGATCTCCGCAACGTGAAACAGGACGAACCGGCGCTTTCTTCAGTTGGTCATGCCCGGCAGGAACTGAAAATTCAACAGGGCCTCGAAGGCGAAAAAGCCAAGGAAATCATTCAGGCGATCAAATCCCAGAATTTCAAGGTGCAAAGTCAGTTGCAAGATCGACAAATCCGCGTGACCGGCAAAAAGAAGGACGAGCTCCAGACCGTCATTCATTTTGTCCGCAGCCGCGACTTTGGCGTCGCGACAAATTTCAAAAACTTTCGAGACTAGCCGCCCTGCACCGGCGGCATGATCGAAATCTCATCCCCCGGTTTCAGTTTGTATTTGCGATCGACAAAATCGACGCCGGCGCCGATCAGAATATTTCTATCGTGTGATCGCAGCGCGGGAAACTTGGCATAGATATTTTCCAATAAATCCAAAACCGCCGCGCCGTTGTTTAGATCGACATCGGTTTCATGAGTGCCGGCCAAATCGCGCAGTTGAGAATAAAATCGGACATGAAACTTCATTATTTCGACGAGGTAATTAATTCTTTCGGCAGAACTCCAATCCAGGGCAAATTACGATACCGCTCGTCGTAGTCGAGACCGTAGCCGACCACGAATTCGTCTTCGATCTCAAAGCCGAGATAATCAGCGTCGACCCCGCGCGCGCGCCGCTTCTTCTTGCTCAAGAGCACGCAGATGCGAATGCTGTGCGGTCGCGCCGTTTCGAGCTTCTCCCGAATGGCGGCGAGCGTGTGTCCGCTGTCGAGAATGTCGTCCAGAATGAGAACGTGTCGATCTTTCACGTCCGGCGGCGCGACTTGTTTGAAAATCACTTCGCCGCTGGTTTGCGCTTGGCCATGGTAACTCGCCACGCTCAAGCAATCGAGCTTTAGCGCGAGGGGTATTCGCCGAAGCAAATCGGCCATGAACATCAAGCTGCCATTCAATACCGCGATCACCGTCAGTTCGCGGCCGCGGTAATCAATGGAGATTTGGGCGGCGATTTCGTCGAGCCGCCGCAGAATCGTTGGCTCATCAAAGAGCACACGCTCGAGGTCGCCTTGCACTGAACATTACTAGGTCATTGCTTTGGACAAAGATCAACGCGCGACTCACCCGTGCCCAAATGCTAATTTTGGCTATGCTGGTGCAGCACGAAAAATTCGAGGTCGCCACAAATGGCAAGGGGACTTACGAAATTACCAATGCTGTTCAGGACAAGATCGACAAATCGGATGTGCGGAACGGGATCGTGACGATTTTCGTGCAGCACACCAGTTGCAGCCTGACCGCGATGGAGAACGCGGCCCCCGGGGCGCGGCGCGATGTCGAACGGTTTTTCGAGAAGCTCGTTCCCGAAGACGCGGACTACGAACACGACGATGAGGGCCCTGACGACATGCCCTCGCACATTCGGATGCTGCGAAACGACTATCATCAACAGAAACGCATCTCGAGCCAGGCAATCATTCTCCTATGATCGACACCACAATGCGCCGGCGATGGGGGGACCGGCGATGCTCAAACAGGTAAATACCCTGCCAGGTCCCAAGTTGCAGCCGCCCTTCGACAATGGGGATAACCTCGCTGGAGCGAGTCAAAGCCATTTTGATGTGTGAGGTCGAATCGTCCGGCCCTTCCGAAGTATGGCTGAAGTATTCACTGTCTTCAGGGACCAGCCGCTCGAAGAAAGCGTGCAAATCGACCCTTGCTGATCGGTCTGCATTTTCGAAGACGATTAGGCTGGCACTGGTGTGCTGAATGAAAACAGTCGCTGTTCCTGTGGCCACCGCGCTGTTCGCGACCGCATCAGCGATCCTGTCGGTGATCTCGTAAGTTCCTTTGCCCCGTGTTGCAACCTCAAAGAATTCGCTGTGTGTCTTCATAATCTCGCAGAGGGCGGGCACGAGGCACGCCCACAACCAAGCTATAGTGGAGTCGCTCAAAGCTGTAGGGAATTGAGGATGCCAGAGTGCGCACATCGAGCCGAAGCATCGCTTGGGTCGTCGCTCACGATGGACGAACCGCCATTTATGCTCGCTGTCACCCCCGTTTGAACCCGCACGGGCGCGGCGATCAGCGGGAACGCTCTCAAATCCAATCAGTTGATTTGCGTTTGAGCGAACCGCTAGACCCTACAGACTCTGTTGAGGCCCTGCCCAGTGCCGCCGTTGTTACGATCGCTGATTAGCCAATACTTCGGCACATTTTTATTTTAACGGCTGAAGCGGGTCGCAATCAACGGGATTCGAGAGTCGCAACATTGTTCCGCCAGCTTTTAGATTTCAGGTGTACAATACTGGTGGACAAAGGCTCGCGTTCCGCAGCTTTCCCCCAACTGGAGACAAGGTAGAGCGTCTCATACGTTCTGAGTTCAATGATCATTTCCACGTGTTCCATAAGCGAAACGGAAAATCTCGAGGCTCGATTCCACCTGGGTCGAGCCCTTGAAGCGGAGGGGTCCGAACCCTTTTGACACTAACTTCTGATCTCGGACCTCTGGGCAGACGGGTTACGGACCCTTTATTTGATGCCCTTTTGACGCCGCCGCCGATCCGGCCGGTGGAAATTTTTCCTTCCGTGGGAGACACTCCCATCAACTACGGTAGTAAAGAGCAGTGCGTAAACGCTCTTCTAAAGTCTTGCTTCGCTGCAAAGCCTCATGGAAATGTTCTTTTGCCAAGGTAAAAGCTTCTACGCGATCACGAGCTATCACTGTTGCGTTGCGAGGCGCGCCCGTTAAAAGCGCAACTTCGCCGAAAAAATCGCCGGGACCGAGGGTAGTACGAGCAACCTCAGAGTCCCCCGACGTCTTTTCACGCAATACCTCCACCGAGCCAGATTCAATGACGTAGAATTTGTCCCCGGCTTCGCCCTCGCGAATGATATCTTCGCCTGGATCAAAACTCTCACGCCTCATAAATGCGGCAAACTCCGTGAGCATGGCAATCGGTTGCTGCGCAAAGATTGGGCATCTCTGCAATGATGTGGCGATCAGTAGTGCTCTTTTTACCGAGGTATCTGAGACAATTCGGCCATCTACGAGTTTGATGATTCGATCTGCTAAATCGAGAATGCGAGTGTCATGTGTGACGATCAGAACGCTTGACTGCTCCTCAAGCGCGAGAGTTTTCAGAATATCAACAACTTCACGGCCCGATAATTTATCCAAGGCCGCCGTTGGCTCGTCAGCAAGTACGAGTTTTGGCCGGTTAGCAAGGGCACGAGCAATAGCGACTCGCTGTCTTTCACCGCCAGAGAGACTATTCGGTTTGTACCCGATCCTGTCAGACAAGCCGAGTCTTGTCAGAATGGCTTCGCAGCGTCGATCGCGCTCGTGCACATCGCAATTCGTGAGTTCGATAGCCATATTGACATTTTCTCGGGCAGTCAGTGACTCAAAGAGGTTATGCGCTTGAAAAATGAAGCCGAT
This sequence comes from Verrucomicrobiota bacterium, assembly GCA_003219215.1. Classification (GTDB taxonomy): domain Bacteria; phylum Verrucomicrobiota; class Verrucomicrobiia; order Chthoniobacterales; family UBA10450; genus AV40. Next base: position 4,584 of record QHPY01000035.1, read on the forward strand.
CTCGCGACGCAGTCGGACGAGCTGTGCCCTTGTAAGTTCTCGCAATCGGCGTCCCAGCACCACCGCTTCTCCTTCTTGCACTGAACGCAGCGCACCGATCAGGGTGAGCAGGGTGGTCTTCCCGGAGCCGGATGGACCAGTCAGGATTGCCACCTCACCCGGCATGAGGTCGAAATCGATGTCGTGCAGTACTTGTTTAGGATTCTCCTTGCTGCCGTAACTGTGACAAACCCTCTTCATACTTACGGTCAACCCGGTGGCTGCTTCTGCGCTCATCAGAAGAGCTCCGCTGGATCAAGCATGATCACCCTGCGGACGGCGAGGAGTCCGGCGGCGATGCACATAGAGCTCGTTAGGATTAAAACGACGCCAACCCGGAAGACCGTTAACCGGGTAACGACCCCGGTCGTTGCTGTTAATATCGCGTAGAGAACAGATGTAATCGCGACAGCCGGAATGAAAGCGAGAAGTGTCAGCAACGCGGCCTGCGCCAAGACCAACCACATCAAGTACCCATTTCCATTCCCAATCGCTTTCAGGGTGGCCAATTGGGGAAGATGGTCCGAGATTTCTATATAGAGGATCTGGTAGATAATGAACACACCGATGATGAACCCCACGGCTACCCCCATCTCAAAGATGTAGCCTGCGGCGGTCGTCTTTTGCCAGATTGCCTTTTCACGCGCGATCAGTTCATCCTTCGTCACTACTTGAACGTCTGAACCGACCCTATTGTTGACCTGATGCATCGTCTCGGTCATTGAATAACCGGGATGTAATTGGATCAGACCGAGAAAAACAGCATCACGGTTCTGGTTGGGAAACAACTGAAAGAGCGTGTCTGCGCTAACCAAAACATTGCCGTCGTAACGATAGTCCGCTCCGAGATCAAAGGTTCCGACGACGGTGACAGCGCGGTCGGCAAGTTCTGTCCTCGTTTCGGCCCCTATGGGCCCGAAGAGACGCCGTGATCTCCAATCGAAAAGGACGGTCAGCGGTTGCCGAAGAGCGCGGGACAACACATTCATTTTGTCGTCCTGAAAAATGTCATTGCCGGGCGCGAACGCGATAACACGGATATTGTTTCTGGTGCCCGTGATCGAATTCCGAAAAAGGGAAAATTTATCTTCGATGTAGATCGGATAGACCGCTTTGACCGCCTGAACGCCTCTCAGCTGTTCGAGACGCGAACGCGGAAACGTCTCGCGACTGGTCAAGGCATGCCATGCGCGACTAACCATGATTAAATCGGCGCGCAAAAACGCGGCGGCACCGGTCTGGCTGTCGTACAGGCCGTTCAAAAAGCCGAGTTCCATGAACATGATTGCAATGGCGAACGCGACCGCCGCAATCGAGATGCTCGTTCGTCGCTTATCGTGAAAGAGGTTTCTCCATGGCAGCAGGGTCCACTCGAGCCACTTTGCTGCTGGCGGAATCTTGTTGATGACGGTCATCAGAATAGATCCGCCGGATCAGACGTCTTCAATTTCCGCAGGCTCAGAAGGGTCGCGCAAAGACACATGATCGAAGTGAGAAGGATCACGGCTCCGACACGGCCGATGTCCATCCGAATCGGGACAAGGGCCTTCATCCGCACCAAAAGGTAGAGAAGGAGAGAAAGGAAGAAGGCGGGAATAAACGCCAGCCAGGAGTAGATCAGTCCCTGCCTAACAACCACGCTGTAAACAAAGCGATCATGGTATCCAAGAGCCTTCAGGGTTGAATATTCTCGAAGCCGGGTTTGCACTTCGGCCACGAGCACCTGATAAAGAACAACCGTTCCTGTCACGACGGCGACGAGCACGCCGGTCTGGAACATGATTCCAATCGGCTTCACCCTGAGCCAAAACGCCTGTTCGTTTTTCAAGAAATCGGATCGAGTCAGAGCAGTTGCGACCGGCGACATTTGCGCGGTGATTTCCGACGCGATCTTCCGGGGAGACGCGCCGGGAGCGATCTTGACCAGTCCGATGTTCGGCCGCTCGTGAGAGGCCTCCTGAAACACGTCAAGAAATGTCTGTCGACTGGTTATGATCGCGGAACCGGCGACAAAGCCTGCCCCCATCGTGAACTGGCCCACGATTCGAATGCGATGGTGTACCAGTTCGGATCCGACTCCCGCGGTCAAGATGCCGTACTCCGAGCGCGAGACGGCATCGCTTAATGCGCGATCGTGCATGGCTACCTCGGGAAGCCGACCGTTCAGTGCGCTATCCCGAAAAGGCCGCTCACTTGGTTCGACCGCAATGGCCAGCATATCCCAATCTTCGCGCGTGTCGGAGTTGCGCCATCGCCCCACCTGAAGCCACAAAGGAGAGAGCGATTCCACGCCGTCGATTGAGCGAATTTCTTCAAAACGATGCCTGGGGAAATCGCCCAGTTGTCCGAGATACATGCATTCCGGCGACACCACCGCGACATCGAAGTCCAGCATGTCATAGACGGCGATCGCGTTCGTTCGCGCTGCGCCGTAGAAGCCGAGCTCCATGAAGATAAGCAAAATGGCAAACATGATTCCGCAGAGTGCCACCAGCGAACGCACCTTGTTGTGCCACGCATTACGCCAGCTCAATGGCGTCTTCATCGCCCGGCGTGGTTCGCTGCCGCTGGTTGAGCCTTTGTGTCAATGCGAACGGAAACTTCCAAATACGTGAGGCCTGCGACGGGCTGCGGCGTGTCCAATTTGATCCGCGCTTCGACGATACGCGTATCTCGGTTGGCCCGCGGGTCCAGGTTGAAGATGTCGTTCTTATAAATGAGACGTCCGATTTCCTCGACCGTGCCCTGCAGCGGTTCATTCACCGCCTCGCTTGTGATCGTAGCGCGCTGCCCCACATGAACAGCGGCGACGTCGTTTTCTTCCACTTCCGCGACCACATACATATTAGTGGTGTCGCCCATTTTCAGGATCGGGTCGTTTCCAATCCGTTCCCCGGGATAGGTGAGGATTTTCAGAATCTCACCGTCGATCGGCGCTCGAATGGTGGTGAGCTCGAGCTGGGCCTCCGCGACATTCAGGTTTGCCTGCGCGGACGGAAGCCCCACCGTGCTGCGGACACGAGCCAAAGCCGCCTGCGCGGATTGCAATTCGGATTTCACTTTGCCCAGCTCGAGTTCGCGGCTTTTCGCGACAAATCTTTGAGTGTCGAGGCGCTGTTCCTCGACGGTTTTTTCCGAGGCCAGCTTCTCGAAGCGATTCAATTCCTGACGTTCATGCTGGGCGGCGAGCTCGAGCATTTGCACGGCGTGTGAGCTTTGATCGACAAGCGCGTGCGCGTAGGCCGTTTCGGTTTCCTCGCGTTCCCACGCCTGGTCCAGCGCGGTCTTGGCCGCATCCCGTTCGGGCAATCTCAGCGAGTGCGCGTCGAGATAGGCCAGCACGTCGCCAGCTTTGACCTTTTGGCCTTCGACCACTTCCAGTTTTGCGATTCGGCTGCCGGGCTGCGCTGCGATTGCAAGCACAGACCGTCCGGGAGTAACACGCCCAAGAGCAGTTACGGTAAGCCGATCTCCCGCCCTGTGCGGTCGATCGCGTGACGCATCGTGTCTTCCGCAACCGCTTGCACTTAGCATCAGTGCCAGCAGCAAAGTTGAAGTCGTTCTCAACCGCGTTTGGTAACGGAGCGGCATGAAATCGGCTCAATTCACCGCGACCTTGGCGGGGTTCGGGCGCGGTGATCTTCCAGTTCGCGGCCTAACGAATTGGCCGGAAGGACCTCGTTTGTTCCGTTAAGTGCCGTTGGCTTCGCTCCATTGGAGCGATGATCGATTTCGGGGGATGAGCTTTTGATGATCTCTACCAGGATCGCCGCCATGGCGGACAAATTCTGACTGCCCATGAGTGTTCCGCTGGGCAGAGCCAGACCGAGTTCGCCTTCGATCCGGTTAGTCAATTCGACCGCCATCAGTGAGTCCAGGCCGAGCTCGTGCAGTGGTTTTGAGACGTCGAGGCTGGCCGGGGAGCTCCGCATGACCTGCGCGGCCTGCCGACGGAGAAAGGATCCCATCAATTCGCGGCGCGCCGCGTCCGTCGCTGAAAGAAGAGCTTCCCGCAGCGCCTTGCCTTGCGCGACCTCTTCGTTGGCGTCATCAGTGCGGGAGATTAACGACGAGAACCTCGACGGGAACCGTCCGAAGAGGCCCTTGACCCACACGTTCCAGTCAACCTCAAAAACCCCCATTTGCGCACAGGGTGTTTGCAACAGGCGACCCAGCACGACCAAAGCCGCGTCCACGTCCATCGCCGCGAGTCCCATGTGAGCGAGGGATTCTTTCACCGCCGCGTGCCGCTCGACATAACCGACTCCCCGGATTCCTCCCCAGTTCACGCTGAGACCGGGCAGATCCTGGCTGCGCCTGTAATGAGCCAGGCTGTCTAGAAATGTGTTGGCGGCGGCATAGTTTGCCTGCCCGGTAATGCCGACCGCCGAGGAAACCGAAGAAAAGAGAACAAAAAAGTCCAGCGGATCGCCACAAGTCTGGCGATGAAGATTCCATGCGCCGTCGATCTTCGGCGCCGTTACCGCGCGGAAGCGCTCCGGATCGAGTTGGAGAATAGTGCTGTCGTCCAGGACCATCGCAGCGTGGATCACACCTCGAAGTGGTGGCAGGCGACGACGAACATCGTCAAGCACGGCGGCGAGTTGTGCTTCGTTCGACACATCAGCCCGGCCGATGGTGACGTCGACAGATTTCCGTCGCAATTCCTCCACGGCTCGGCGCGCTTCCTCGGTCGACGCCCCGCTTCGGCCGACCAAAACAAGATGGTGCGCTCCTCGTTCGGCCATCCACTTGGCCGTGGCCAGGCCAAACCCGCTTAACCCACCCGTGATCAAATAGCTGGCATCGTCATCAAAGCGCAATTTTCTCGCCTCGGGCAGCGGTTCCATGACCGCTTCTTTCCCGCTCACGGTCAGGACAATTTTCCCGACGTGCGTGCCCCGCATCATGCACCGAAAAGCGGAGACTGCCTCCGTCATCGGAAACAGCCGTCGCGGCAACGGGTGCAGCCTGCCTTGTTCAATGTCGGACATGATCTTCTTCCACATTCGTTTCACCAGCCGCGGGTCCCGAAAGACTAGATTGTGAAAATCCGGCGCCCGCACAGTGATATCGGTCCGAAATGGTCGCAGGCCGATTTTGCTGTTTCCGTAGATATCGCGTTTGCCGATTTCGATAAACCGGCCACCGTGCCGCAGCAGCTCAAGACTGCGGGTGAGGGCCTCACCTGCCAGTGAATTGAGCACGATGTCGACGCCTTCTCCGCCGGTAATCTCCATCACTTCATCGGCGAAGTTGAGGGTGTGGGAATCAAGGACGTGGTGGGCGCCGAGAGCGTGCAGTAATTCCCGTTTTTCGGCGTTGCCAACCGTGGCGAAAACTTCACAGCCATCGCTCAGAGCCATCTGCACGGCGGCCAATCCGACGCCACCCGCGGCCGAATGAATCAGCACACGCTCGCCTGCCGTCATTTTGGCGATATGCCGGAGCGCGTAGGCGGCGGTAACGAATGCAACTGGAATTGTCACGGCATCGATGCTGCTCAGGTTGCGCGGGTAACGAGAAAACAAGCCCGCGGGGCAGCAAACATGCGAACACAGGGCGGGAGTAACCAGAGCGAGGACTCGGTCTCCGATGCGAAAGTCGGCCACGCCCTCGCCGATTGCCACGATACGCCCGGCGGACTCCGAACCGAGCATGAAGTAATCGTCCAATTCTCGCGGATACATGCCGAGCGCTTTCATGACATCTCGGAAGTTCAACGCGGTGGCCTCGATCTCCACTTCGACTTCTCCCGGGCCGGGACGACGCCGCTGGATCGGTCTCAGCATCAAGTCGTCCAATACCCCGGGCTTGGTGATCTCCAGGCGGAACGGGGTGCCCCGAGGCAGCTGACAAACTCCGCGCGCGGCCGCCGAACTGCGCGTCACACGCAAGGCGTATCGCGCCGAGCCGCGCAGAGCAATCTCTTCGTCGGCGGATTCGTTATCCAGTTCTTCAATTAACGATTGGATTTCGCTTTGGCTGCGGTCGAGGTCGAGATCGATCATCCGGCAGCGAAGCCGCGGATGCTCGTTCATGATGACCCTCCCCATGCCCCACAGTGAGCTTTGCCTTACGGACATGTGCTTGACTCGTCCGGCCGGCTGCGCTCCGCGCGTGATCAGCCAGAGTTGGGGCGGATGATCTAGCGCCGCCAGTGCCTGGACGAGTGTGAGCACACTGTCGCAGCCCCTCCGCTGGCTTTGTTGAATTTCTGAGAGGGACGGCTCAGGCTTTCCGGCCCGGTCGGCGCTCCAAAGAAAAATGACACCGGTCAGCCCGGCGTTCCGAACAAGAGCGGCCTCGACCACGCGCTGCATGTCTTCTTTCTTCGCCGGCCGAATCTGGAAATTGCCGTCCGCGATTTCTCGATAGGCCGGACCCGCCGTGACCAGGAAACACCTGTCTCCACGCGCGGCCATGTGCGTCGCAACGTTTTGCGCTGTCTCGTCCTCACCGGCAAGCAAAAGCCAGCTTCGAATTGTGTCCGTCGTCGCTCTCGGAATCGGCGCTCGATGACGAATCCGCGCAGGACCGCGTGCCAGCAGGACCACCTGGTAAGCCTCGCGCTTCTTGTCTGAGTCAGGGACAGCGGCTGCGTCGCGAAACCCTTCCTCATTTAACAGCGTCAGCCATTGGGCGCGGCTTAGCAGGGGCGAGCCTGAACGGAGATTGGAATCGGCAAAGCCCCACCAGCCCTTCGTTAGTCCAAAAACGAGGTCGATCCAGCGCTCCGCCCGATCAAACTCGACCAGGACAAGGAAGCCGCCGGGCGCCAAAAGCTGTCTGATATGGCCGAGCGATCGTCGTAAATCCGGAGTGGCGTGCAGAACGTGCGACGCGAGGATGACATCGAATGAATGCTCGGCCAAACCCTGTTCAGGCGGAGGTTTGTCCAAATCGAGCGTTTGAAAACGCATGAAAGGGCGGTCGTGGAATTTTTGTTCCGCGTTCGTAAGGAAATGGCTCGATAAATCCGTGAAGACGTATTCGACCTGCTCCGGCAGCGATGTCGCCAGTTCCGTTAGAACGGCGGATGTCAGGCCCCCGGTACCTGCGCCCACCTCGAGAAAGCGGAGCTTGCGTCCCTCGGGCAAATTTGCCACCACGGCCTCAATCGTTTCCCGGACGATGCGGAAGTATGGGCGGACGCTGACACTGTCGCCGTAAATCTGTTCGATAAACGAATTCTGGCCGAACAGAAGCTCCAGCGGATCGGTTTGTCCTCGGAGCACCTCCGCCAATCGCAGCCCGCACAATCGCAGAACGGATAGTTCCGGAAGGAAGGCGGGGACGCGGCTGAAGATTGAGCGCCAGACCTTTTCCACATCGGTCTTCGCCGGTGTCTTTCTAACGATCCAGTCCGAATCCGTCTTTTTAAGGAGTTGGTCTTCTTCCAGAATTTGGAGGAAGCGTCCGAGCACCATGTGGTGTGGCGAGACGACTTGAGCGTAGAGCGACGCCGCGGCGATACGCTCGCCCGCTCGCAGTTCAACGCCGAGCTGCCGAAGAGCCCTTATAATATAGTACGCACACAAGCGATCAACGTCCCTTTTCAGAACGCCGCCGATGATCTCAGAGCTGCTTTGCCGGGCGGCTTTCCGTAAGCCCCGGGTCAGGGATGACAGATCGGGAAGGAAATCCGATCGCGTCCGGGCTTCATTCTCAGCACGGCTCTGGAGTTGCCACTGAAAGTCATGAAGGGCGTTGTCGAGATCGGATCCTCCAACGTGGCGCGAGCCTTCGACGGCCTGGGCCTCGAAGCCGTCGATCTCCAATAAGACTTCTCCCCCGGGTTCCATCATCCGAAAGCGTGCCTCTACGATTCCGCCCAGCTTTTTTGTCATCCGCGCGTGGACCCAAAACTTCGTTGGGAATTTTCCATGCAAGCGGAGTCGCTTGATACGAATGGGAAGAAAGAGCCTCTCTCCAAAAAGGTCCTCCGACGCGGTCATGAGTGAATGAAAACAGCTGTCCAGGAGCTGTGGCGGCACTTGATAGGCCTCGTCGTCTCCCGCAACCGGCAGTTCAATCCAGCTGAGCGCCTCGTCCTGCCCGCGCCAGGTGCTGCTGATACCCTGAAACCGAGGTCCGTATTGAAGTCCGAGATCGGCGAGTCGCCGATAGACTTCGGTCCGGGACGTCTCGTGCTGACACCGCTCCTGCAGCCCGGCCAGACCTTCGGTTGGACGATCGGCCGCGGGCGCTTGCAGCAATCTGCCGGAACAATGAACAACCCAAAATTCCTGCGAGTCTTTGGGCCGACTAAGAACCTGGAACGCTGTTTCAGTTGAATTGTAACTGAATTGAAGGCGGGGGGCTTCGCCGGATTCGGGCAGGAACAGGGGCTTGCGAAGTTCGACGTCCTCTACAACGCAACTATCAGTGCCATAAAGCTGGCGGCCGGCGCCCAATGCCATCTCGACATAGGCGGCTGCCGGAAAAACGATTTTCCCCTGCACGCGATGATCCGCCAGAAGTCGACGGGCTGCGCCCTCGATCCTGGTCGTCCAATAGGGATTCGCCGCCATGAACCTGCGGCCGAGCAGGGGATGCAGAGAATCGGGGAGCCGGTTTCGGCGCGCCTCATCTCTTTCCTGCCAGTAGCGCTGATGTTTCCAGGGATATGCCGGAAGGCGCAGACAACTCCCGCCAGCCGGGAACAGGGCGGCCAAATTCGCCGGGTAACCCGCGCCGTGGAGCGCGCCTAACGATGAAAGCATTGTGACCCGCTCGCTTTCACCGCGCTTTAACGAGGGTAAAACCAGAGGTTCGTTAACCCGGTGTCGCGCGCACTCGGCCAGAGAACCGGCGAGAACCGGGTGCGGACTGATCTCCACGAAGCTGGTGCAACCGTTTTTCAGCATCCCGTCGACGGCGTCGGCAAAACGCACCGTCTCGCGAACGTTGCGCCACCAGTATGCCGCATCGAGGCGGGCCCCATCCACGGCGGCACCCGTGACGGATGAAAAGAGCGGCAATTGGGGCGACTGAACCGCGAGATTGCGCAACGATTCGAGGAGATCGTGTTGCACTGGATCCATCTCTGCGCTGTGGAACGCGTTTTGAACGCGCAGAAACTGACAAAAGACGCCGCGCTCCTTTAATGCCGGTTCAAGCGCCAGAAGACGCTCGGCCTCGCCGGAAAATGTCACCGACGACGGACTGTTGACCGCCGCGATGGAAACTCGGCTGTCTCCTCTCTCTTGCAGGAAACTGCGCGCTTCAGCTTCCGGCAACGCTGCCGCCAGCATTCTCCCCGTCTCCGGAGCTAAACGCATGCAGCGGCCGCGATGGAAAATGGTTCGCGCCGCCTCTTCCAGCGACAGCACGCCCGCGACATGAGCGGCGGCGATTTCTCCGACACTGTGGCCGACAACCATGTCTGGCTTGATCCCCCAGGAGGACCACAACGCCGCCAGCGCCACCTGAATGGCAAAAATCGCGGGCTGCGCGAGCGCGGTTTCCTGCAGGCGAGAATAGACCTCACGCGCTGACATTTCTTCCTGTAGAGACCACGGGCTCCATTGTCGCAGCAAGCGATCGCATTCCTCGATCTTGGCCCGAAAAACCGGTTCTTGCGCGGCAAGCTCGCGGCCCATCGCCCACCATTGCGGTCCCTGGCCGCTGAAGACGAAGGCCAGCTTGCGATCTGGCCGGACGTGACCGGACGATAAACCAGGTCGCGATTCACCGTTGGCGAACGCCTCCAGCTTTTCCGCAAAATCGGCGGCGGTTCCGGCTACCACCGTCAAACGGTGCTCATGGTGCGCGCGATGCAAGCTCGCGGTATAACAAATATCGCGCAACCAACTCGCCGGTTGCCTCACATTCTCGGCCATGAAGCCGGCGTAGCGGCGGGCAGATTTAGGTAAAACCTCAGCAGCCCGGGCTGAGATCGAAAGGAGCCATGGTCCGTTAGTCTCCGGTTGCTTGTTTCGAACCTCAAGATTCGAAATGCTCGACTCGGCCGGCGGGCTCTCAAGAACGGCGTGGGCATTGGCCCCGCCGAAGCCGAAGGAATTAACACCGGCCAAGACGCGGCCGGTCGGAAGTGGCTCCAGATCTCGAGGCACCCGCAGCTTCAGTTTCTCGAACTCGATGGTCGGATTCGGTGTGACAAGGTGCAGATGCGGCGGGATCATCCTGTGCCGCAGCATCAGCGCCACCTTGATCAAGCCCGCGATGCCGGCTCCGGCCTCGAGATGTCCAATGTTCGTTTTGACCGAGCCAATTATGCACTGGTTGCCATTGGCGCGTTCACAGCATAAAACCGCGCTCAACGCGTGCGCTTCAATGGGATCACCTACAGGCGTGCCTGTCCCATGAGCTTCAACATAATGAATTTCGCTCGGCAGAATATCCGCTGCTCGACAGGCCTGTCCTACCAACGTTTCCTGCGCTTTGCCATTTGGTACCGTTATGCCGATGCTCCGGCCGTCTTGATTAGTCGCCGTCCCGCGAATTAACGCATAGATTGGACTGCCGTCCGCCAGCGCCCGCGCCAAAGGTTTTAGCAAGACTATGCCTACCCCTTCGCCGCGGACATATCCGTTCGCACTGGCATCGAACGCTTTGCAACGTCCATCCGGAGAAAGCATCGACGCGTTGCCGAGAGAGATCGAGACCACCGGCGAAAGCATCGCATTAACTCCGCCGGCCAATGCCAGCGAGCACTGACCATCCCAAAGACTCTGACATGCTAGGTGGACGGCACTTAATGAAGAGGAACACGCCGTATCTAGAGCGATGCTCGGACCCAGGAGATTTAGACAATACGAAATCCGATTGGCCGCGATGCTCTGCGCGCAACCCATATTCGTGTAAAGATTGACGAATGCACCTTCTTCGAGCGTGCCTTGGAGGGCTTGATAGTCACACGTTGAAACCCCCACGAACACGCCGGTGCCTGAACCAGGGACCAGATCGAGCACCTCGCCCCCATCTTCGATGGCCTCCCAGGCAACCTCTAATAACAACCGTTGCTGCGGATCTATGCACGGCGCCTCTCGAGGAGAGATGCCAAAAAACTCCGGATCAAATTGATCGATACCGTCGATAAATCCACCGTGGCGGATGTTCGTCTTGCCTGGCGTCGCCGGAGCTCGATCGTAAAAAGCGCGCAGATCCCATCTTTCCTTCGGAACTTCGACGATAGCGTCGACACCATCACAGAGTAGTTTCCAAAAGGAGACCGGGTCGTTTGCTCCTCCAGGAAACCGGCAGCCAATTCCAGTGATGGCGATGGGCTCTTTCGACATCTGGTCCAGGTTTCCGCTTCCCGCTGTAAATCGGCAACAGAAACTATGTCAGAGGATGAGCGACTCGGCTGTCGTTAGGCAAGGACAAAACATGCCAATCCATTAATTTGATTCAAGACGGGATACTACATGCGCAAACACGATGTTGCACGATGTTTTTGATCGAAATAGCTCGGCCTAACGAAGGATTTTGTAATATAAGTAACACATTCGGATGGTCCTGACGCGCATGAGCGAGAGTGTGCCGATTGTTGATGGCAAGATGCAGCTCGGCACCTGGCAGGGAATTTTTCTGTTTTTCTGTTCGAGCACCGCCGGGCCGCGCATTGCCGTCACGTCTCGCTCACCATTATCGGCGAGTAATTTCTGTAGTGGCAGCAGTGCCCCTCCGGCTCGGATTGCCGGCTGCGTTCTCTAGTTCTCAGGGGAGACGCTTTTCGCCACAGTGTCTTAACGGGAAATTCTACTGGATCTGAAACGTAGCTGTAGCAATCGCGCTGTTGCTCAAGCCAGTCTTTACTCCGATTGCCTTAACCGTCTTGGTCCCCGCGCCGGAGAGCAGAATACCGTCACCACTTGGATAGACGGACGAACTCGTCGTCGGTGTACTTCCATCAAGTGTGTAGTAAATCGTCGCTCCGGAGGTGCTGCAGAAAATGTGCACGGTAACTTTT
>QHPY01000036.1 GCA_003219215.1 Verrucomicrobiota bacterium
CAACAACTGCACGACGGTGTGGGTCTTTCCGACACCTGTGTCGGTGCCCGTGACGAAAAAGCTCACGATTGTTATCTTATGCCGCGCGGACGTGCGCTGCCTCAATCGTTTGCATCATCGATTGAAAAATCTTTGCGCCATCGGCGCTGCCGAGTCGCGCATCACAGGCTCGGTCAGGGTGGGGCATTAATCCGAACACATTTCCCTCGCGGTTACAGATGCCCGCGATGTTTTCGATTGAACCATTTGGATTCGCCTCAGGCACAACTCGGCCGCGATCATCGGCGTAGCGCATAATCACTTGTCGATTGTGATTTAGCTCATGTAGTGTTTGAGCGTCAGCAAAATAGCAGCCCTCGCCGTGAGCGATGGGCATTCGAAGAACAGTCCCTTCCGGACAACCGTGCGTGAACGGCGAATCAGGAACTTCTACCCGAAGCGTCACCATTTCGCAGACGAAGCGAAGTGATCGATTACGCACGAGCGCGCCCGGGAGAAGGCCGGCTTCGCACAAAACCTGGAAACCGTTGCACGTGCCAAGCACGAGTTTCCCTGTGCGCGCATCGCTGATTACCGCTTTCATGATCGGCGAGAAGCGCGCGATCGCACCACAGCGCAGATAGTCACCGTATGCGAAGCCGCCCGGCAACACGATCGCATCGTAATCGCGCAGCGACGTTTCTTTATGCCAGACATAATCAGCCTGCAGGCCTTCAATGCTATTAATACCGGAAACGCAATCCTGGTCGCAATTGGAGCCGGGAAATTGGATGACAGCGAACTTCATGCCGAATGAGCAAGCGCGCGACTTCGCTGTTCTTCGTGGTAATCGTTCACCACAAGGCATGCATGAATGACTCCGGGAATCCAGCCCAGCAAGGTTAGGAGGATGCTCAGAAAAAAACTTGCGATCCGTCCGGTCATCAGTACCGCCAGCGGCGGGAGCACCACACAGAAAAAATACCGCAACGCTTTCATTTCTGTTTTTTCCTGATCGCTGACGTCTTGCGCGCGCCGTTGGTCTTCACCAATTCGTAGTCTTCAATTACCGGATTAGAGAGAAGGTCGCGACAAAGGCCGTGCAACCGCTTCTCAAGATCGGCATCTTCTCCGTCGAGATTGATTTCCATATACTTGCCAATTCGAACGCTGCGGACTTCCGGCATGCCGAGGTGGCGCATCGCGTCGCGCACCGCATTACCCTGCGGATCGAGCACGGCCTCCTTTGGTTTGACGATCACGTTAACTTTCACGTGTGACACGCTAACGTGAATTCGTTCCGCAACAAGCGCAAGGCTGTAGCTTTACGGCATGAACGATCCGCGCGAGTATCGCCGCGAATGCAACGCATCGGTTGGCGGATTCCAGCGGCGTGGCTCACCCTTTGTATCGTTTGGAGCTCAACCTGGCTCGCGATTAAAGTCGGTTTGCGCGATCTGCCGCCCATTTCTTTCGTCGCGATTCGATTCCTGATTGCAATTGTCGCCCTCAGCGCCGTCTCTGTCGGTCGGGTGCGACTACTGCCGTTACATCGCGCCGATTATGTCGTGCTCGCATTGACCGGCATTTTAATGTTCGCCGTCAATTACACGCTGCTCTTTTGGGGCGAGCTTTATGTGTCTTCCGGTCTCGCTGCCGTGTTGCAGGCCACGATCCCGATTTTCGGAATGATTTTCGCGCACTGGATGTTGCCAGATGAGCCGTTGCGTTTGCAAAAACTCATGGGCGCATTGCTCGCGCTCGGCGGCGTCGCGCTCATTTGCATGCGCTTGCTCAGCTTCAGCGGACTGCTCGCGTTTTGGGGCGGCGTTGGAATTTCGTTAGGCGGCGCCGGCGCTGCTTTCTCAAATGTCGTGCTCAAAAAGCGTGCGATTCAGATTGCGCCCGCAATGCTCGCGGCCTGGCAAATGATTTTCGGTGTCATACCGCTGTTCATTCTTGGCTTCGCCGTCGATGGGAATCCGGCGCATTTTCATTGGAGCACAATGTCGATCTTCTGTTTGCTGTATTTGGCGGTCATTGGATCGTCGCTGACTTTCTTGTTGCTCTACTGGCTCCTGCCACGGATGTCGGTCACCAATTTGCAAACAATCTCGCTGATTACTCCACCCGGCGCGGTGATGTTGGGTTGGGCACTGGGCGGTGAAAAGTTTCCACTCTGGTCGCTCTTGGGCGCAGCTGTCGTCCTCGCGGGCGTTTGGATGATTTTTCATCGAACCAATGATCAAAGCATCGCCGAAGCCGCAGCCGCCGTTCCCGATCGCGGGTGAACGGACGCATCCATGAACATCCGAACTCGCAACGACGGTCCGCGCGGTTACGGACCGTGGCTCGTCGGTCTTGGGGCCGCCCTTTGGGGGACCGAGAGCGCGTGGCGCATTCCGCTTAATGAATTGTTCGACGCTGATGTGATCGTGTTTTGGGAGCACGTGCTCATTCTGCTAATGTTTCTGCCGCTTCTTCTGCCTAGTCTCGGCGACTTGCGTAAGATCGACATCACCACCTGGGGCTATTTGCTTTTTTCCGGCTTCGCCGGCTCAGCGGTCGGCACAATTTTTTTCACGCTCGCGCTCAAACACGGGAATCCGACCGTGGTCAATGTGATCCTAAATATTCAGCCGGTGATTTCGACCTTCGGCGCCTTCGTCATTTTCGGCGACCGGCTGGCGCCGCGTTTTTTTCTCTATGCCGCGATCGCCGTCCTCGCCGGCATTTTTCTTTCCGTCGAATATCCGGCGCTTATCGGTGTTTCTTTTGAGCGCGCCGGACTCACACTCGGCACTGGCTACGCTCTCATCTGCGCTTTTTTCTGGGGTGGCTCAACCGTTGCAGGTCGCGGTGTCATGATGGGCATGCCGCTTCGACTCGCGTCCAGCATGCGCGTTGTCATCGGACTGACCTGTATGACGTTGATCGTGTTGCTACACGGCAAACTTCACGGCGTCGCGCTCTGGCCAGTTGCGGCCCAAACTCACGCCGTCAAAGCGATCGGTTTGCTACTCTTGCTCGCCTCGATCTCGGGCGGTGTCCCGCTACTTATTTATTTCGAAGGACTTCGTCTCACTCCCGCTTCCACGGCCGGTTATTTTGAAATGATGCAAACGCTCGCCGCGGTTTGTATCACGTGGGGGTTCTTTCACGCGACACTGCGGCCCCATCAGATCGTTGCCGGCGTCGTGCTCATGGCCGCCGTGGCCATGGTCCAACGCGTCCAGGCAACCGTCGAAGCTAAATAATCACGCCGCCGCGCGGCGTTTTTGTTTCACCAACGTAGGTGCCGATCTTTGTCGGCCACTTGCGCCATTGCCTCCGCGCTTCACTCGCCCGGACTGCGACCGGTTGATGCTTTCCTGCAAAACTTTAACGAGATCGACAACATTCGTGCTCCGCGGCGCCGCAACCGGTGCAGCTGGCAATGTTTTGTTCTTCGCCTTCGTCTCGATCATCTCCATGACCGCATCGCGATACTCGTCGCGATATTTTTCTGGCTGCCAGTCCGACGACATGCTCTCGATCAGCGCATTCGCCATCTTCAGTTCTTTGTCGTTCAACTCCGTCTTTGGGCGGTTCAATTCTTCCGGCGTCAGCACCTCGCTCGCGAAATGCATCAGCTCAAGGACGAGAAACAATCCGTCAGGTTTGACCGCTGCTAGATACTCGCGATTTGCGATCACGACTTTTGCAATGCCTATCTTGCCCGTTCCGCTCAACGCCTTGTGCAAGAGCGCGTACGCTTTTTCGCCGCCTTTCTGCGGTTCGAGGAAATACGGCTTGTAGAAGAATTTCGGATCCACCCGCTCAAGGTCGACAAAGTCCGTGATGTCGATCGAGTGCGTGGATTCGATCCGCACTTTTTCGAAATCCTCGTCGCTCAAGACCACATAGCGCCCGCGCTCGTACTCGAAACCTTTTACAATTTGATCGGCCGGCACTTCTTTCATGTCGGCCTCGGCGACCTTCTTGTATTTGATCGGGCTGAGATCGGTCTTGCGCAGCTGCCGAAAACTGAGCTTTTCTTCGCGGGTCGCCGGATAAACGGCGATCGGAATATAAACGAGGCCGAAGCTGATGCTGCCTTTCCAAGTTGGACGCATAATCAATCTCCTTTGCTTGTTAGACCAGGTGCGGGACTGTCGATTTCCGCCAATTGTGAACAATTGTCAATAACTTCCACATTTGACGAATCCCGGAGCACGAAGCGTTCCGAGAGCGTCAGGCTGCTTCGCGTTTTACTTCAGTCGCTGCCTTGTCTTCACGCATGCCGAGGAAAACAGGTTGTCGCAATTTCTGATCGCGGGTCCACTCGGCGAATTTGATTTCGGCGACAAACTTGGGATTCACCCAGTGCATTTTTTTCATCATCGAAGGTGTAATTCCTTGCACCCACTCGCCGCCTTGTTTGGATGGAAGATCGACAAACGGACAGTCGTCCTGCTCTTCCCCGCGAAATTTCTTGTGCAACATCGACAACGACTTCTCGGTGAACCCGCTTCCGACTTTGCCGGCGAACCTCAATTTTCCTATTTCGTAATAGCCAACCAGAATCGCGCCGAAATATTTTCGGGATCCAGCCGGCGGTGTGTAACCGCCGATTACAAATTCTTGCTCATTAATGCATTTCAGTTTGATCCACGTCCCACTCCGCCGCCCCGGTTCATAAACGGAGTTGCGTTGCTTGCCGATTAATCCCTCCAATCCACGACGTTTCACTTCCGCGAGCAACGATTTTACATCGCCGCTGATTTCGCCGGAGTAGCGAATTGGATCGCCAACGTTTTCGCAAATCTTAGCGAGGACTTGTTTGCGCTGTTCGAGCGGAAGCCCGAGCAGACTTTTGCCGTCGAGTTGGAGCAGGTCGAAGACGTAAAAGCGCAACGGCGCTTTTCGTCCTTCCATTTCGAGCCCTTGTAACAATTGAAAAGACGAACGGCCGTCTTCATCGAGCGCGACCACCTCGCCATCAATCACATATTCGCGCACCGGCAGGTTCTTCACGGCCTCGACAATTTCAGGAAAACGCCCGTCCAACTTGTTTCCGTTGCGTGAAACCAAGGAGACTTTCCGGTCGTTCTTAATCGCCATTGCGCGGATACCGTCGAATTTGAGCTCGTAGAGCCAGTCGCCGTGTTTTGGTGGTTCATCGACCAGACGCGCTTTCATCGGCTCGATAAACTGCGGCTTGGCGGATGGCAAACCTTTCAACAAGCGAGTCGCCTGATCAACGGTTTCATTTTTGCCGACGCCGTGTTCTAGGTCTTTTTTTTTAAGCGCCGCTTTAATGCGCGCCTTCAATGTCGATCTTGCGCTGGTGTCTTTTTCTTCGCGATTTGATTGCCACTCTGCATCGCGTTCGTTCGCAATTTGTTTCATCGTTCGGCCGGTCTTGACCGATTGGTCTTCAAGTTTCTTCGAAGGCAGCTTTGCGCTTCCGCCAGTTTTCAAGATCAGCCACTGGTTCTTTTCGTCGTCTCGGCCGCGGATCCGCACCAGTGTCCACTCGCCTTGTGCTTTCTTACCCGCGAGCACGAGATGAAGTTTTCCTTCGCGCAAAGATTTCAACGGCTGCTCGCCGTAAACGTAGTAGGCGCCGCTGTCCCAAACCATCACCGTGCCGGCGCCGTAATTTCCTTCCGGGATGACGCCCTCAAAAGTTTCGTATTCAATCGGATGATCTTCGACTTCGACCGCCAGATGTTTCTCGCCCTGCTTCCAGGGCAGACCTTTTGGAAGCGCCCAGGATTTGAGAACGCCCTCCATTTGTAGCCGGAAATCGTAATGCAATCGGCGCGCATCGTGTTTCTGAATAACAAATCTGCAAGCGCCGCGTACTTGTTTCGGCAGCGGCTTTCGGCCTTTCGGCTCGGCGGTCTTCGAGAAGTCGCGCTTCGCTTTATATTTTTTCAGGCCCATTGGGAGCAATTTAATCGCCGATCACCCGGATTTTCCCCTGGGTGGCGCCAGCAGTTGTGAGACATACTTGGCCTTTGGCCAGGATGAGGGTGTAATTCTAGGCTTCGGCTGCAAGCGGCTCGCCGACGAGATAGCGGGTAAAGCGGCGGATCACAATGTTCTCGCCGAGTTCGGCAATTTTCGCGCTCAGCAGATCTTTGATCGTGACGTCGGGATTTTTGATGAAGCCCTGTTCGAGCAAACAGACCGTGCTGTAAAACTTGTCCAGCTTTCCATCGACAATTTTCTCAGTCACGTTCGCGGGCTTTCCTTTGACCTGCGCCTTGTAAATCTCGCGCTCGGCCTCGATCAATTTTCCGGGCACGTCTTCGCGACCGACATAAAGCGGGTGCGCCGCCGCAATGTGCAGCGTGATGTCTTTGACGAAGCCGCGGAAATTTTCGTTCTTGGCCACAAAATCGGTTTCGCAGTTCACTTCCACCAGCACGCCAACCTTGCCCTGCAAATGAATGTAAGAAGCGACGATGCCTTCCTTGGTCGCGCGCGATGCCTTTTTGCTCGCGCTCGCGATCCCTTTGGTCCGCAAAATCGTTTCCGCCCTGGCGAGATCGCTGCCGGCTTCTTCCAAAGCGCGTTTGCAATCCATCATCCCTGCGTTTGTTTTCTCACGGAGTTGCTTGACCAGTTTTGGATCAATATCGGCCATAACCTTCATTGAATTCGAATTCGACGGGCGCCGTAGCCGCTCGCTAGGCGGAAACGCCGGCCATTTCGATTTGTTCGCGAATGCGGGCTTCGCCGCTCGCCGAAACGATCGCATCAACCAGCTTCTGCAACACGATTCGAATCGCGCGAATCGCGTCGTCATTTCCCGGAATCGGGTAATCGATCAATTCGGGGTCGGCGTTCGTGTCGACAATCGCAACTACGGGAATGTTGAGGCGTCGCGCTTCGTTGACCGCATTCTGCTCGCGGGTCGTGTCGATTATGACCAGAGCATCGGGCAATTGCGCCATTTCGAGAATTCCATCGAGGTTGCGACGGAGCTTGGCCGCTTCCCGATTCAGCGCTGCGAGTTCCTGCTTACCCATTTTTTTGTATTCGGGCGATTGCTCGATCTGCTCGATGTATTTGAGCCGGCCAATGCTTTTCCGAATGGTTGCCAGATTGGTCAGCGTACCGCCGAGCCAGCGCTGATTCACGTAAAACTGACCGCACGCGAGCGCTGCTTCCTTGATCGCTTCCTGCGCCTGCTTCTTGCAACCAACGAAAAGGATTTTTCCACCGCGGCGCGCCACTTCCTGAAGAAACTCGGTCGCGCGATGAAGTTGCTTCACCGTCTCATCGAGGTTGATGATGTAAATCTGATTGCGCTGCTGGAAGATGAACGGCTTCATCTTCGGATTCCAGCGCTTGGTCTGGTGACCGAAATGCACGCCCGCTTCCAAAAGCTCAGGCACCAATTCAACTGTGTTTGCCATACAAAAAATCGCGCCGCAGAGGAGGGGGAACGGCGGACGGGGAAGATGCTATATACAGGCCATTACCGCAACTGCTATTTCGGCCGGAGGCCCCGCGGGCTCTGCCCGTGAGGAAGGGTAATCAATCGCTCGATCAGAACCAATCCGGCTAAGGTCCATGAAGCCGCCGCTGAGGCCAGGCAGTACTTGCAAAAGGAATGGATCACAAACGCCTGAAGATAAACCAGCCATAGGCTGACGAGCGCCATGATCGTCGCCAGAATAACGAGAGCCTGTCGACCGAGCTTCGAGCCGCGCGCCGCGAATACAGCCGCGGCAATCACACTACCATACGCCATTGCCCCAAAGGCCGCCAGCGGCACGCCCGCGACTCCTTCCGCATACTTACTGCCCAGAACAGCAGAGCAATCGTCCCCGCAGCGAATGTAGCTGCCTTGAAGATGTTCTATGGTGAGGTACCCGCTGTCCACAAAGCCGAAGCAGCCAACGAGGGCCGCGATAATGGCAATCCGTGTTGGCCACATCACGGAGCTGCTTTAGCCAACGCGGCTTTGATTGCGGTGCGAAACCCATTTTCGCCGAACTCGGAATTCGGAACGTTGTAGCCGTTTATGACGACCGAGGGCGCAGTTTTCACTCCGACTGATTTTGCATGCCTTTGATCGGCTCCAATCCGCTCGCGAACCTCGGTGCCGTCCAGGTCCTTTTGGAACTGATCGAGGTCCAATCCTAATTCCCTAGCCTTGTCCGTCAGAATTGCGCGCGGTGCAGGAGCCTTCGCCCATATCCATTGGCTACGGTACAGAGCTTCGGCCATCTGCCAAAACTTTCCCTGCTGAGCAGCAGCCTCTGCTGCGCACGACGCGAGCATGGCGTGCTCGTGCGCTTGCATCGGAAAATGCCGCAAGACCATGCGCACTTTATCGCCGAACTCAGTTTTTAAATTCTTCACCATTGGTTCGTATCGAGCGCACTGCGGACACTGCAAGTCGCTGAAGAACTCGATCGTCACTGGCGCGCCGGCGGGACCTAATGCATTGGCGGGTCGGACGTCATCGCCAGGCGCCGCGATCGCGCTCAACGTAAAACATCCCGTAATCAAGAGTCGCGCGATTCGCGCGGAAGAGCGTTTTGGCGGATTCAGGATTTTCATCGTGAAATGGTAGCCCGATTTTTCGCAAGCGCTTCGATCACGCGAGCCAGTATCCAGCATAAATCCGACAATCGGTTCAGGTAACGCAAGATTTCGACATTCGGATCTTTTAATGTCGCAACCTTCCTTTCTGCACGGCGGCAGGTCGTTCGTGCAAAATCGAGGGCGGCCGAAGCAGAGGTCGCGCCGGGGATGACCCAGTCCTTTGGGTAAAGTGATTTGTCCTTTTCAAGATCGACAATCACCGCAGTGACGCGATCGACCATCTTCGCGTCGGCCATGTGAAAGCCATCCTTCGCGTATCGCTGTCGATCTTCAGGCACCGTGGCGAGTTCGCCCATGACGTTGATCAGATCTTTTTGGACTGCGAAGATTTGCTCGCCCACGAATTTGTCCTCGCAGATAGCGCGGGCGAGTCCGAGCGCGGCGGTCAGTTCATCCACCGACCCGTAAGCTTCAACGCGCGGATCGTTCTTTGCCACTCTCCGGCCGTACATGAGCGACGTTTTGCCCTCGTCGCCGGTTTTGGTCACGATCGACATCAAACGAATTGTAGGGCGTTTCTGTGAAACGCCAATCCGTTAGCTCTCCGGGATGTCGATCTTACCCGATCGCCGGCTGCATTTCGGCTTCGTCCATCGCTGGTGCGCCGATTGGCTCGCCTTTTTCCACGAGCCGGACTTCGCGATGCGCCGGGAATCCCGTGCCCGCCGGAATCAAGTGACCCATGATGACGTTCTCCTTGAATCCGCGGAGGCGATCCACTTTTCCGAGCGTAGCCGCTTCGGTGAGCACGCGCGTTGTGTCTTGGAACGACGCTGCCGAAATAAAGCTGTCGGTTTCGAGGGATGCCTTGGTGATGCCGAGCAACACCGGAACGGCTTCCGCCGGTTTGCCGCCTTTATCGACGACTTGTTTGTTCTCTTCCTCGAAATCGAGCTTGTCCACTTGATCGCCCCAGAGCAACGAAGTGTCGCCCGGATCAGTGATCTTCACTTTTCGCAACATCTGACGAACGATGATCTCGATGTGTTTGTCGTTAATCTCGACGCCTTGGAGACGGTAAACTTCCTGCACTTCGTTGACGAGGTGTTCCTGTAGTTCCTGCGGACCGCACACTTCCAGAATTTCGTGCGGCACAATTGGACCTTCGGTCAATTGCTGGCCTTTCTTCACGAAATCGCCTTTGAACACGATGATGTGTTTAGTGAGCGAGATCAGGTGCTCTTCTTCCGCGCCTGTCGCCGGGTCCTTCAAAATAAGTCGACGCTTGCCGCGAACAGTTCCGCCCATTTCGACGACGCCGTCGATTTTCGCGATCTCGGCCGCATCTTTTGGACGACGCGCTTCGAACAATTCCGCAACTCGTGGCAGACCGCCGGTGATGTCCTTGGTCTTGGCGACCTTTCGCGGCGTCTTTGCCAACAATGCGCCCGCGCGAATTTTTTGGTCTTCTTCAACAATGACGTGCGCGCCCGCTGGAATTGAGTAGCTCGCCAGCACTTCCTTTTTGTCGCCGACGACGACGATTTGCGGATGCAAATCTTCCTTGTGCTCGATAATCACAGTGCCCATCAGGCCCGTCGCTTCATCGACATCGCGCTTGATCGTCACCCCCGCGATCATGTCGCGGAATTCAATCTTACCGCTCTTGTCGGTTAGAATCGGCACGTTGTACGGATCCCATTGCACGAACGTCTCGCCTTTTTTCACATTCGCGCCGTCGTCTTTTGAAACCATCGAACCGATAACGACATTGTAGCGCTCGAGTTCGCGGCCCTCGGCATTGTGGACGCTGATGGAGCCATTTTTGCTTAACACGATCCAGCTGCCATCGAGCGCTTGAACCGTTCGCAAATCATTGAAGCGCACCGCGCCGTCATTCTTCGCTTTGATGATTGGCTGTTTGAATGTCTGGCTCGCCGTTCCGCCGATGTGGAAAGTCCGCATCGTCAGCTGGGTTCCCGGTTCGCCGATCGATTGGGCCGCAATAATTCCAACCGCTTCGCCCATTTTCACAAATTGGCCGGTCGCGAGGTTGCGTCCGTAACACATTCCGCAGACGCCTCGCCCGCATTCGCAAGTCAGGACCGACCGGATTTTCAAGCTTTCCACACCAATTCGCTGCAAGTCCGCCGCGATTTTCTCGTCGATCAGTTGATTCGCTTTGACGATCTTCTTTTTCTTGTCGACCGGGTCCGCGATCGTTTCACAGCTGACGCGCCCAATAATTCGCTGGGCAAGATCGACAACTTCCTCGTCGCCCTCATAAATCGAGCGCACGACGATTCCATTTACGGTGCCGCAATCTTCCAAGTTGATAATGACGTCTTGTGCAGCGTCGACCAATTTGCGCGTAAGATAGCCGGAGTCCGCGGTTTTTAGCGCGGTATCGGCCAAACCTTTACGAGCGCCGTGAGTCGAGATGAAATACTCGAGCACGCTCAAGCCTTCGCGGAAGTTGGAAGTAATCGGTCGCTCGATGATTTCGCCGCTCGGCTTGGCCATCAAACCACGCATCCCCGCGAGCTGACGCACCTGCTGGCGATTGCCGCGCGCGCCGGAGTCGACCATCAAATAAACCGGATTGAGTTCTTTGCGACCGTCGTTGTGTTCCAACGTGCGGAACATGACGTTGGAAATTTCGTCGCCGGCGTGCGTCCAGATGTCGATGATCTTGTTGTAACGCTCGCCGTCCGTGATGATACCTTTGCGATATTGCTGCTCAACCTGCCGGATTTGTTTGTAGGCATTCTCCAACTCGGTCTCTTTTTCTTTCGGAATAATCATGTCCGAAATACCGATTGAGATTCCCGCGCGTGTCGCTTCGGTGAAACCGAGCTCTTTCAATTTATCGAGCGTCGCGACCGTCGCCGCTGGTCCTGCAACCTGATAGCAGCGCCAAATGATGTCACTGAGTTGTTTCTTGCCCGCGGGTCGATTGTAGAAACCGAGTTCCTTTGGCCAAATCTGATTGAAGACGACGCGGCCCGCGGTTGTTTCGATAGTCTTAACGTCGGATTTTCCAAAAATCGTTTGGCGACCGAAATCCGGGTTTTGGAAACGGATGCGATCGTGCGTTTTGACTGAACCCTCGCTCATCGCGAATTCCACTTCGATCGGGTCGGCGAAGAGCGGCATATGGCCATCCTTTTTCGCCGTGCGCGGATTCTGCGTCATGTAGTAGCAACCGAGCGTGATGTCCTGAGATGGCGTCGTGATTGGTTTACCGCTCGATGGCGAGAAAATGTTGTTCGGCGCCAGCATCAGCATGCGCGCTTCCAATTGCGCCTCGACCGAGAGCGGCACGTGCACTGCCATTTGGTCGCCGTCGAAATCCGCGTTGTAAGCCGTGCAGACGAGCGGATGAATGCGGATCGCTTCGCCTTCGATCAATTGCGGCTCGAAAGCTTGGATCGATAATCGATGCAACGTGGGCGCGCGGTTGAGCAACACCGGATGCCCGCGCGTGACTTCATCGAGAATGTCCCAAACCTCCGGCGTCTGGCGTTCGATCATTTTCTTGGCGCTGCGCACCGTGTGCACGTAGCCGAGATCTTTCAGTCGGCGAATGATGAACGGCTCGAACAAAACGAGCGCCATCTTCTTCGGCAAACCGCACTGATGTAGTTTTAACTCCGGGCCAATGACGATGACCGAACGGCCCGAGTAATCGACTCGCTTACCGAGCAAATTCTGGCGGAAACGTCCGCCTTTGCCCTTGAGCATGTCGCTAAGCGATTTTAGCGGCCGGTTGCCGGCGCCGGTGACGGCGCGGCCGTGGCGGCCGTTGTCGAATAAAGCGTCGACCGCTTCCTGCAACATTCGCTTTTCGTTTCGGATGATGACGTCTGGCGTTTTGAGCTGGAGTAGATTTTTGAGGCGATTGTTCCGATTGATGACGCGACGATAAAGATCGTTGAGATCTGAAGTCGCGAACCGTCCGCCTTCGAGTGGGACGAGCGGACGCAAATCCGGCGGAATCACCGGCAACACATCTAAAATCATCCACTCTGGCCGCGCGTGCGAAGACATGAAGCCCTGCACCAGTTTGAGCCGTTTTGCCAGCTTCTTGCGGATTTGTTTGCTCTTGGTCGCGCCCATCGCTTTCTCAAGCCCTTTGTTGAGTTTGTTGAGCTCAATCTCACTCAGGAGCCTTTTCACCGCTTCCGCGCCCATGCCGGCAATGAAATCTTCGCCGTATTGTTCTTGCGCTTCGCGATATTCGATCTCGTTCAGAAGCTGCGCTTTTTGCAGCGGCGTCTTGCCCGGATCAATGACGATGTAGTCTTCGTAATAAATGACGCGTTCAAGCTGGCGCGCGCTCATGTCGAGCATCAAGCCGATGCGCGAAGGCATGCATTTGTAAAACCAAATGTGCGAAACCGGAACGGCCAATTCGATATGGCCCATGCGTTCGCGACGCACTCGCGCCAAGGTTACTTCCACGCCACAGCGATCGCAGATTACGCCCTTGTGCTTGATCCGCTTGTATTTTCCGCAAGAACATTCCCAATCGCGGGTTGGACCGAAGATGCGTTCGCAGAAAAGTCCGCCCTTTTCCGGTTTGAAAGTTCGATAATTGATCGTCTCCGGGTTTTTGACTTCGCCTTTGCTCCACGACCGCATCGTGTCGCTCGAGGCGACGCCAATTGCGACCTGGTCGAAACCGACCGGCCGCTCTTCGCCCACTAACTCACGCCAGGAATGTTCGTTCATTGATTCTCCAAATAGATGTTAAAAAAATTAGCCGAGGTGCTCAAAGACTGTGGCGGGAGCCTGGCCGCCGACTTTGACATCGAGGCCGAGACTCTGCATTTCCTTGATCAACACGTTGAAAGATTCAGGTGTGCCCGCTTCGAGGGAATTATCGCCTTTGACGATCGATTCGTAGATGCGGGTGCGCCCCTGCACGTCGTCGGACTTCACGGTGAGTAATTCCTGCAACGTGTAAGCGGCGCCGTACGCCTCCAGCGCCCAGACTTCCATCTCGCCGAAACGCTGACCGCCGTACTGCGCCTTTCCGCCAAGCGGTTGCTGAGTCACCAGCGAGTATGGACCGACCGCGCGCGCATGGATTTTGTCCGCGACAAGGTGGCCGAGTTTCATCATGTAGATGTAGCCAACCACGACTTCTTGGTCGAAAGGATCGCCAGTGCGGCCGTCGAACAAACGCGCTTTACCGGTCTCCTGCACCCAACTGAAACCTTCTTTCTTGCGCGCGTCCTTCAAGTAATCGCGGATTTTGCTTTCCTTAATTCCGTCGAACACCGGGGTCGCAACTTTAAATCCGAGCGCTTTGGCGGCGACGCCGAGGTGTGTTTCCAAAACCTGGCCGACATTCATACGACTCGGAACGCCGAGTGGATTCAGGACAATCTCGACTGGAGTGCCATCCGCCAGGAACGGCATGTCTTCTTCTGGAACAATGCGCGCGACGACGCCTTTGTTTCCGTGACGGCCCGCCATTTTGTCGCCAACTGAAAGTTTCCGTTTCGAGGCGATGTAAACTTTGACCTGCTTGATGATACCTGGGTCGATATCATCACCGCTTTCGACGCGATCCATTGAGCGTTCACGCTCGAGTTCGAGCTCGGCGAACTTGTGTTCGTAGTGTCCGATGATTTCGCGGATCTTATTGCGAATCGGGCTCGGATCGATCTCGATGTGGTCGTAAACGTTCGCCAATTTGCGAAGCAGTGTCTTGGTGATTTTGCGATTCGCGGGAATAATGATTTCGCCAGTCTCGGCGTTTACGACGTCGAGCGGAATTTTTTCGCCAAGTAAAATGTTCGAGAGCGAATCGGTCAGTTGCTCGGTCAGCTCTTCTTTCTTACGGCGATGTTCCTCGGCGATCGCTTTGATCTGCTTCTTCGTCTCAGCCGGCGTAAGTTTTTCGCGCGACACTTCTTTCCGCGAAGAAACCTTCACATCCATGACGATCCCGTAGGTCCCCGATGGAACGGTCAGTGACGTGTCTTTCACGTCGGCCGCTTTTTCGCCGAAGATGGCGCGCAACAATCGTTCTTCCGGCGCTAGTTCCGTTTCGCTCTTCGGTGTAATTTTGCCGACCAAAATGTCGCCTGGCTTCACTTCTGCGCCGACGCGGACGACGCCGTCCGGCCCGAGATTTCGCAACGCTTCTTCGCTGACATTCGGAATATCGCGCGTGATTTCCTCGGGGCCGAGCTTCGTGTCACGCGCCCCAATCTCGAATTCGTCGATGTGAATGGAAGTGTAAATATCCTCCTTCACGACCTTCTCCGAGATCATGATGGCGTCCTCGAAGTTGTAACCGTTCCAAGGCATGAACGCGACGAGCACGTTGCGACCGAGCGCGAGCTCGCCGTATTGCGTGTTCGGGCCGTCAGCGATGATTTGGCCGCGTTTCACGTGCTGGCCCTTCTTCACCATTGGCTTCTGATTTACGCATGTGCCCGCGTTTGAGCGCATAAATTTGCGCAGTTCGTAAACGTAAATTCCTTCTTCCGGATCAGTCTTAATCCGCTTCCGGTGCTCAGGAACATGGCCGTCTTTCGTGACGATGATCTGGTCCGCCGTTACCGAGGCGACTTTTCCACTCTCAATCGCCAGAAGAACGGCGTGCGAATCGCGCGCAACCTTTGCTTCCAAACCAGTGCCGACGAGCGGCGCTTCCGAAACAATCAACGGAACGCCTTGGCGCTGCATGTTTGAACCCATCAGCGCGCGGTTCGCGTCGTCATGTTCCAAAAATGGAATCAATCCAGCCGCGACCGATACGAGCTGCTTCGGCGAGACGTCCATGTAGTGAACTTTCGACGGTTCTACCTCGAGGAAGTCGCCGCGATAACGAACCGAAACTTTTTCGCCGGTAAAATGTCCGCGGCCGTCGATCGGCGCATTCGCCTGCGCAACCAGATAATTTTCTTCTTTGTCGCCCGTCAGGTAATCGATCTCATCCGTGACCCGGCCATTCGTGACCTTGCGGTACGGCGTTTCAATGAAACCAAATTCATTGATCCGCGCGAAGGTCGACATCGAGCTGATCAAACCGATGTTCGGTCCTTCCGGTGTCTCGATCGGACAAATGCGGCCGTAGTGCGATGGGTGCACGTCGCGCACTTCGAATCCGGCGCGATCGCGGCTCAGTCCACCGGGTCCGAGCGCGGACAAGCGGCGCTTGTGCGTGAGCTCTGCCAGCGGATTCGTTTGATCCATGAATTGCGAGAGCTGCGAGCGCCCGAAGAAATCTCGAATCACGGCGCTGAGCGCTTTTGGATTCACCAGCTTCTGCGGCGTCATGCCGTCGACGTTGATGTCGAACAAAGTCATGCGCTCTTTCACCAAACGCTCGGTCCGGGCGAGACCGACGCGGCACTGATTGGCGAGCAGCTCGCCGACCGTTCTGACGCGGCGGCTGCCAAGATGATCGATGTCATCCAGCGTGCCTTCGCCGCGGCGCAGGTTGATCAGATATTTGATTGCAGCGATAAAATCTTTGTCAGTCAAAATTCGCTCGGTCAGATCGACATCGATGCCGAGCTTCTGGTTGATCTTGTAACGGCCAACGCGGCCGAGATCATATTTCTTTGGATCGAAAAAGAGGCGCTTGAGGAGCGCGCGCGCGTTCGCCACCGTCGGCGGGTCGCCAGGGCGCAGCCTGCGGTAAATGTCTTTTAATGCTTCTTCCTGATCGTGCGCCGGATCTTTCCGGAGGGCCTTCACGACGGTGTCGTCGTTTGAAATGTCGATGACTTTAACTTCCTTGATCCCGAGAGCCATGACTTGGCGAACAGTCGCGAGGGTCAGGGGCTCAAACGCGCGAGCAACGGTCACTTCACCGTCGCGGACTTCGGCGGTCAGAACTTTGGTCGCGAGTTTCTCTTCGTCGAGTTTCTCGCTAAGCTTCAGGTTCTCGATGTTATAGAAAAGCTTGATAACTTCCTCGTCCGAGCCGTAGCCGAGTGCGCGCAGGAAAGTGGTGGCCAGGAATTTGCGACGGCGTTTGCGACGATCGAGATAAATATAGAGCAAATCCGCGGTGTCGAACTGCACCTCGATCCACGAACCCCGGTCCGGAATAATGCGGAAGCTGTAGAGCACTTTGCCGTTGAGGTGGATGGTCGATTCAAACGCAATACCGGGCGAACGGTGCAGCTGTGAGACAACCACGCGCTCGGCGCCATTGATAACGAATGTTCCCTGCGGCGTCATGAGTGGGATCTCGCCCATGTACACTTTTTCTTCCTTTGTCCCTTTTTCTTCGCGGAGTTGAAAAGTGACGTGAAGCGGCGCGCTGTAGGTCTGACCTTCGCGCTGCGCTTCGAGGGCAGTTAGCTTGGGCTCGCCAATTTCGTAATGGCTAAAATCGAGAACGGCCTTCTCGTCGTAGCTTTCGATCGGAAAAACTTCTTTGAAAACTGCCTGGAGACCGTGGTTTTTCCGTTTCGCGAATGGAACGTCTTTTTGGAGAAAATCGACGTAGGAGTTGAGCTGAACCTCAATGAGGTTTGGAGGCTCAATGGCTTCCTTGATGGTTCCGAAGTGGATGCGTTCCGAATTTCGTTCTGACATAATCACCAGGCCACGGGGTTAATAACTCGCACCAGCCCACAATAAATTGCGGCCGCATGCGTACAAGAGCTTACGGCATCAACCGGAGAGCGAGGGGTGCAAAAATGGCCTCAAAACAGCGGCCTGTCAAATCGACTTCCACCGTTTTGCTGCCAATTCAATCTTTTGCGGCAAACTGCGGTTAAAAATAAGTCTCCCTTACTTCTAACAAAAATGGAGATTAAGACAAAACGGCCGTCTGGCAAGACAAATTGCAAGGCGGCCGCTGGTTAAAATTTTAGTTACTGTTACTTAATCTCGACCTTCGCTCCAGCCGCTTCCACCTTTTTCTTGATCTCTTCGGCTTCCTGCTTGGTCACGCCTTCCTTGATTGGCTTCGGAGCACTCTCGACCAAAGCCTTGGCCTCGGCCAATCCTAATCCCGGCACCGCGCCGCGGATTTCCTTGATCACGCTGATTTTGTTCGCGCCCATTTCCTTCAGAATGACGTCGAAAGTGGCTTTCTCTTCAGCCGCCGGTGCTGCTGCGCTGCCCGCCGCGGGAGTTGCTGCCACCGCCACTGGTGCCGCAGCGCTCACTCCCCAGTTCTCTTCAAGTTTTTTCACTAACTTCGCGATCTCGAGCACTGAATAGCTGTTGAGATCCTTGACCGTCTTCTCTATATCTGCTGCCATTTTTTTCCTCCAATTGCCGCCTCCGAAAGCCTTCGGGGAATTAAGATCGACAGCTGCCGACCCGGACAAGTTTCTATTTGTTGCTCGCAAGCGTCGTCGCGACGTTGCGAAAATTTTATCCCGTTACCTCCGTTGCTGGTGGCTCTTCTTTCTTTGTCTCCGCCGATGAAGTCACTTCTTTAGATTCAGGACCGGCCGGCTCAGGCGCCGCGGCAGGCGTTTCCGCTGGGGGAGCGCTTTCTTCCTTTGGCGCGGCCGGTTCGCCTTTGCTGGCTTTCGCGTTGAGAAGCCTGGCGAGCGACGATCCTGGCTCATTCAAGATTCGCACTAACTGAGTCGCGGGTGACAAGAGCAACCCGAGTAATTGCGCACGTAAAACGTTCTCTGGCGGCAAATCGGCCAACGCTTCGAGTTCGGAAGTGGAAACGGCGGCCCGATCGATGAAACCGAGCTTCAGCATCGCCTTCTTAAATTCGGTCACAAAAGTCTTGAATGCCTTTGCCACCGGCGCCAAGTCTTTCTTGCCAGTAACTACCGCAGTCTGTCCGGTAAGCTTACCGTCGCCTGCCGGGAATCCGGAATCCGCCATGGCGCGTCTCAGGAAGCTATTCTTGACCACGTGAATCTCAGCGCCCGCGCCGGCCAGCCGTTTCCGCAGCTCGCTGAAATCGTCTACCTTCATGTGCTGATAGTCAGCTACTAGAACGAACGACGACTCCTTCAACTCTTGGGAGAGATCGGAAACAATGTTGGCTTTTTCTGGTCTCATTGATGTCGATCTTAGGCTGCTTGTCCCGCCAAGTACGGCGACGGATCGAGCTTCAGGCCGGGCGACATTGTCGCGCTTAATGTCATCGCGTCAACATATCGGCCTTTGGCTGTGGCCGGACGCGCCCGAACGACCGCTTCGATCACAGCGTTGCCATTTTCCACGAGGGCTTTTTCTTCAAATGAAAATTTTCCAACCGGCACCGCAACGTTGCCATTTTTGTCGAGTTTGAACTCCACGCGGCCGGCTTTTACCTCGTCGACCGCTTTCGCAGTGTCGTCGGCAACTGTTCCAGCTTTCGGGTTCGGCATGAGTCCGCGTGGCCCGAGAACCTTTCCCAGCTTGCGCACTTCCGCCATTGCCGCCGGAGTCGCAACCGCTACATCGAAATCTTGAAATCCTTCCTGAACTTTTTGGATCAAATCTTTGAATCCGACATGCTCAGCCCCAGCTTCCTTGGCCGCCTTGGCTGCAGCTCCTTCGGCGAAAACCAGAACGCGAACGTGCTTGCCACTTCCATGCGGCAAAGCGCATGTGCCGCGAACCATTTGATCTGATTGTTTGGGATCCACTCCGAGCCGGAATGAAACGGTCACGGTTTGATCGAATTTCGTCGGCGGAAATTTTTTGAGCGTGGCGACGGCGTCGTTGAGGTTGTAGGCTTTTTTGCGGTCCACCTGCTCTGCGGCCGCGCGATAACGTTTGCTACGTTTTTGTTGCATAATTTGGTGCAGTGTTAGCGCCCACTTTTTTGCAAAGGCTCCTGCTAATAATTCCGCTTCTGGCGAAGTGGGTCGGCAAATTAGGGGAGCATTTTAGGATTGTCAACGGCAGCTAATCTCTGGTAAAACCCGGGAATTATGAAGCACCCCACTGATTATAGGCTATTAATCCTCGCCGCCTCCGTCTTTCTTGCCAGCCAACTCTCCGCCCGACCAATCGGCTTTAGCGAACTTTCGCTGATGATCCGAATGCACGAGTCCGAGACATCTATAAAAAATGAAATCGCGGAGCGAAAGCTGTTGCACGGCTTGACTCAGCCCCAGGAAGGGATCCTTAAAACGCAAGGCGCTAGCGATTCGCTCATTCAGTCGTTGCGTAATTCGAATCTTGTTGCTTCGAAGGAAGAAGCCGCGGCCGTTGAATCGGCCGCCGCCCGTGAGTCGAGCGCTCCTTTAACCGAGATCCATCCGGCAGGTCATCATCGACACGTTCTTGTTTTCGATGTCGCTTTCGGTCATCCGGTTAATTTAAGCCAATGGGGCGGCCTGGATTACGAAATCGCGTTCTATTCGTACCGCTTCGCTGGCGAAGATCACATTCAGCCGGCTCTGATCGACAGCGTTGGTACCAGAACCGTGGTCTACAGAACAACTCCGCTGTTAAGCGAAGGTGAAACATTTACGGCCGATTGGTATCCAACTAACGGTGTCCGAAATTGGAGATACACGCCATATGACGGAAGCGGTGGAACTTTGCTCGCCGGCCGCGGCGACTTCCGCGATACACGCTCAATCAATTTTAGCGATTCAGTCGCCGTGAGCTCTTATTCTGTCTCACGAGCGGTCGCGATTGATTGG